>JALZKG010000409.1 GCA_030859365.1 Gemmatimonadota bacterium | reverse complement strand
GAAGATCACGGGCCACGCGTCTCGTCGCGAACCCACCGCTGGTACGTTTCCGAAACCCGGCCGGCGGGGATCCCGACCACCTCGGGGACGGCGTAGGGGTGCAGCTCACCAAGGCGAAGAAAGAGCGAGTCCAGCCGTTCGGGCGACGTCTTCATCAGGAGCATGGCTTCGCCGGCCTCCTGCACTTCCCCTTCCCACCGGTACACCGACACCACCCCGGGAAGAACGCTTCCGCAGGCGATCAATCTCTGCTCCACCAGCGAGCGCGCCACCCGGAGGGCGGCGGCCGCGTCCGGCAGGGTGCTCAGGACCAGGACGATGCGGTCCGCTCCGCTGTCGGGGTGCTCATCGCCCATCGGGAGGAAGCTCGGCGAACACCTCGCCCTCGCCGGTCAGCTCCGCCAGCGTCTCGCGGGCGTGCGCCAGGTGCCGCTCCGCCTGCGAGGACCTCGGTGGCCGCGCTAAAAACGACCGGAGGTGGGCGACCGCCTCGTCGCGATCGCCACGCTGCAGCAGCAGAAACGCCAGCCCGTAGTGCGCGCCGGAGGCGTGCGGCTTCAATTCCAGAACGCGGCGGTAGATGCGAACCGCTTCCTCGGTCGTTCCGATGCGGGTGTACGTCACCGCGATCTGCTGCAGGACGTCCGTGTCGCTGGGGTTCTGCCGGAGCGCCAGACGAAACGACGTCAGCGCCTCGTGAAACTTCTCCTGAAGGAGCAGCGCGGAGCCTTCTTCGTAGTAGTCCGGCTCATCCGACGGCGAGCCGGACGCGCCGGAGATCAGGTTGGTCCACCAGGACATATTCGGAGTTGCAGAAGCGAAACGGGCAATCCGACAAGCTACGCGGGCCCGAGGGGGGACGCAACCGCTCCCGGTGGCATCTTTTCGGCCACTACCAGCCCCTCCTCCTCTAGCAGCACCCGGGCGCCTGCGGCGCGGAGTGCGGCCGCACTTTCCGGGCCCCCGGGGTCCACCAGCAGCCGCCCGCCGCCCGCCAGGGCGCGGAGCGCGTCGGCCAGCACCTCGCGGGAAGCACCCGCGCCGAGCGCCACCCCGCGGAGCGCCCCATCCGCGAAGGGGAGGAGCGGACCGGCTGCGATCCGGTTCAGCGTTTCGCCCTGCGGCAACGCCCCGGGTGCCCCCGCAAGTACGATCAGCTCGACCTCCGGCGCGAGTGCCGCCACCCCCTCCGCCGCGGCCGCGCCGGGTCCCCGGATCGCCACCCGCCCCTTCCCTTCCGCGAGCCCCAGAAGTGCGGCGAGGCGGAGCGCCTGCTCTTCCCGCGTTCCGCCTTCCGGCGGATCCTTCTCCGCGCCCATTTCCACGGCATCCGAAAGGCGCAGGTCGAGCACGGCGCCACGGATCGGGTACCCCGCCCTGCAGTTGGAGCAGCCCAGGCGACCGTCCAGGACGCGACGCTCGCCGTCCATCCGCTCCGCCAGCAGGATCAGGCCGAAGGCGGGGCCGCAGCGGGGACACCGCAGAACGTCGGTCAGGAGCAGATTCAACGCGTCACGGAAGCGCCAGCGGCCGCTCGCTGTACTGGGCCCACTGGTTCGGGGTTTCCCAGACGCGGACGTACACGAGGTGGCGCCCGACGTCGCCGAGGCGCTCCCGCAGTTGCTCGAAGATGTAGCGCGCCTGGTTCTCCGCGCTCGTCTCCTGCTGCGCGAACGCCGGCAGGTCGTTCAGGTTCTCGTGATCGAGCGACTCGGCGACCGCGCGCAGGTGGGCTTTGGCTTCGGAAAAGTCGTACGCCATCCCCCCTTCGCCTAGCTCCTCGAAAGCCAGCGCAGCTTCGGTCACGTAGCGGTGCCCGTGCAGCTTTTCGCACTTGCCGTGGTAGCTGCGCAGAAAGTGGGCGGCGTCGTAGTGCGCCCGGACGTTGACGACGTACATCGCCTCAGAGTGCGGGGTGGATGGGGAGGGTCGGGATCGCGACGTGCGGTGGCTGCGCGGCCGCCCAGAGCACCGCGCCGGCGACGTCCTCGGCGCGGAGCATGGAGGCCCGCGAAGGGAGCGCCGGGTCCGCGTCGGGGCCGAGCGCGTCCCAGAGGGTGGTGTCGGTCGCGCCGGGCTCCACCAGGGTGGACCGCACCCCGGTGCCACGCAGCTCCTCCAGCAGCACCTCGTGCATCCCCCGCAGCCCGAACTTGGAGGCGCTGTACGCGCCGTTGCGCGCGAACGCCGTTCGCCCCGCGACCGAGCCGACGTGCACCAGCTGCCCGGAGCCACGCCGCAGCATGGGCGGCAGAAAAGCGCGGATCATCAGAAAGGGGGCCCGCAGGTTGGCGGCAATCTGCGAGTCGAAGACGGCTGGATCGGTTTCGGCGAGCGGCGCCATCGCGAACGAGCCGGCGGCGTTCACGACCAGGTCCGGCGCGTCGCCGAGCAGCTCCACCACGTAGGCGGCGAGCGTGTGCACCGCCGCGGGCGAGGAAACGTCCGCCGGAACCGCGTGGCCGCCGATCTCCGCCGCCGCTGCCGCGAGCGCCTCCCCGTCTCGCGCCACCATGGCGACCCACGCGCCTGTCCCGGCGAGCGCGCGGGCGACGGCGCGCCCGATCCCCCGCGACGCCCCGGTCACCACCGCGGTTTTTCCGCGGAGAGCGTCGCTCATCGAAGCGAGCCCGCGCCGTGCGTCATGCAGAGGCGGAGAAACTCCTCGCGGGTGCCGAGGTCGTCCAGAAAGACGCCCCGCATGGCGCTGGTCAGCGTCTGCGAGTTCTGCTTCTCCACGCCTCGCATCATCATGCACAGGTGGGACGCCTCGATCACGACCCCCACTCCCTGGGGACGGAGGACCTCCTCCACCGCGCCGGCGATCTGATCGGTCAGACGCTCCTGCACCTGGAGCCGCCGAGCGAACACCTCCACGATTCGCGGCAGCTTGGAAAGCCCGATGATCCGCCCGTCCGGGATGTACGCGATGTGCACCCGCCCGAAGAAGGGGAGGAGGTGATGCTCGCACATCGAGTACATCTCGATGTCCTTGACCATCACCAGGTTGTTGTGCGCCTCCTCGAACACGGCGTCGCCGATGGCTTCGTGGATGGACAGCCCGTATCCGCGGGTGAGCCAGCGGAGGCTCCGCTCCACCCGCTCGGGGGTGCGGAGCAGCCCTTCGCGATCCGGGTCCTCGCCGAGCCGCTGCAGCATCTCGCGCACCAGCCCGTCGAGCGGCGGCGCGTCCGCCTCTTCGCTGAACGTGTCGTCGCCGGGAAGCACGAACTCCGAATCGACCTTCACCATCACCCTCCTGTGTATTCGACGTAGTTGCGCGGCGTCTCCCATAGCACCAGCCGGACGAGCCGCCCCGAAGGGATCCGCGGCGCGAGCCGGCTCCAGAGCGCCACCACCAGGTTCTCGGTGGAGGGGATGACCCCCTCCAGCCACGACACCTCCACGTTCAGATTGCGGTGGTCCAGGTCGCGGATCACCTCGTCGGCGAGGTCACGCAGCCGCCCCAGGTCCAGCACGTACCCCGTGGCCGGGTCCACCGGGCCCTCCACCGTCACGTCCAGCTCGTAGTTGTGCCCGTGCCAGTGCGGGTTGTTGCACAGCCCGAAGATCCGCTGGTTTTCCTCATCGGAAAGCTCCGGATTGTGTAGGCGGTGCGCGGCGCTGAAGTGCATCCGCCGGGTGACGCGAACCGTGGGCATCCCGCCTCCTCGCCTGGCTCCGGTGCAAAAAGAAGGGGCCGGCCTCCTGGGGAGGGCCGGCCCGGGTGTCGATGCCGCGACGGGGAGGATTTTCGAAGCCATGTCAGAGACATAGTTGGCCACCTGGCCGCGGCTTTCCGCCTTCCCCGAGGGGCGTGGCGTCCACCGCTGCTGTCGGCGCCGGCTTCAAAGGTGTTGGCTCAAAAATGGAACTCCCCGGCACGTCATCGACGCGGACAAAGCTACACGCAGCCTCCCCCGGAGTCAAGCGGGATTGCTACCGGCTACTGGACCACGATGGTCAGTGCCCCGGACCCGAAGTCGGGGTGGCCGCCGTGCATCAGGTCGAAGATCGCGGTCGTCGTTCCGGCCGCCACCCCGGTGAAGTCGGCGTGGTCGCCGTGTGCCTCGACGCGCGCGATCGCGCTGTTCTGCACCGTCACCCGCAGGCTTTCCCCGTCGTCCTCGTCCGGCACGAAAGCCCTCGCAAGGTTGGTCGGCTGGCTCGCGTCGAGAAATCGCACGTCGTAATCGACTTCCTGCCCGCGGGGAACGGTGATCGCGTTGTTGAACGCCACGTTCCTGCCGACCGAGAGCGCCACCACGTTCTGCGTGCCGCGCTGGAAGATCACCAC
>JALZKG010000465.1 GCA_030859365.1 Gemmatimonadota bacterium | reverse complement strand
ACCGCCAGATCCCCGTACAGGCTGCTCAGCTCAGGGTGGACCTCCACTCGGTAGCTGCCGCCCTCACCGATCATCTCCCACACCTTTCTCCAGTACGCCCGCAGCCCATCCATTCCGCGGACCTCTTCCCCGGTTACCGGGACCCCGGTGATGCCATCGTCGAGGATCGGCGCTAGCTTGTCGATGTCCCTGGTGTTGACCGCGTCCTCGAAAATCGCGCGTATCGCCCGCAACTGATCGTGATCCGCTTCCGGATCAGCCGGAAAGGGTGTGCTCATTCTCCGGCTCCTCCTGAGTGTGAGTGTCGCTCCGGACCCGCCTGCCTCCCTCCCAGCTGCTGAACGGAGGGGAAAGCAGAAAGGCTCGTGTGGTCTCGCCCGGAGCGATGGTGGTTCCCGCGGTCAGCAGCGAATACCCCCCGATCTGCGCGCGCTCGCCGATCCGGATGGTGGCGAGCAAAAGCCGGGATTCGCCGCTTTCCTCCCGCACGATTACGTGGGCGTTCAGGCGTACGCCGGCTCCGAAAACCACGTCGTCGCCGATGCACAGGAACGACCGGTCCAGGATCAGCGTGCCGGGCGCCCAGTAGGTGAGCCGCCCGACCCGGGCCCCCCAGAGCCGCAGCCAGGCGGAGTACAGCCCGGGAACCAGGCGGAGGATCTCCTCCAGAGCCGGGAAGCGGCAAAACACCACCTGCCACTGCATGGAAAACCACCACACGAAGAAATCGCGGGAGCCGAAGGCGATCGATCCCTCCCGGATTCCCATCCCCGCCAGCCCCGTCCGGGCGGCGATGGGAGGCAGCAGGTACAATGCGGCAAGCACCGCCGCCGTCCTCGCCGGCCAGCTCCCGAACGCGATCGTTCCCAGACCGACCAGCAGGACAACGTGCGCGAGCGGGAGCAGGTTCAGCAGCAACAGGAGAAGACGCCGCCCCCGCGTCACTTGATGATCTTGCCGGCATATCGATTCTGCACCCGCTCGGTCGTAAACCTGGGCCCCCGCCACATGCGAAGGTACGCCAGCAGCAGACTGCTCCGCCCGAACTCTTCCCCTGAGTGCAGGAACGGCAGGTAGACCCAGGATACGGTCGGGGTCAGATGATGGTTCAGGTGCCAGTTGTGGTTCAGCCAGAGCAGATCCACCAGAAAGAACGTCTTCAGGTTCCGGGCTCCCTTCTGCACATGGCGCTCGGTCCCGAAATGGTGGACGTACTGGAGCGCGGACCAGATCAACCCGAAGCCGAAGAGCGTGGCCGCGTAGTGAAGCGGCGGCACCGCAAAGAGCAGGATCAGGGTGCCGTGCAGGAGCAGCACGCAGACACCCTCGATCTGGATCAGGCGGTGGTACCGCGGGTTCAGCGATTCGAGCAGCGCCGCGGTCGGCCGATCGAACGTCGCGTGCTTCGCCTTCAGGAGCGAGGGGGCGAACACCGCGATCAGGTTGCTGAGCACGATCACCAGCCAGAACAGACCGGTGAGGATGCCGTAGAGTTGGAGGTACTTCCAAACCCGGCTTTCCCCCTCGAAGTAGAAGTCGAATGCTTCGTCGTCCGAGCGGTTGCGGACGTGGTGTCCGAGGTGCCCCTGCCGCAGCAGGTGAAAGGGAGCCGGGAAGAAGAGCGCCAGTGCGGCGCCGGTGAACTCGTTCACCCTCTTGGCGGGGTGGAGGAGGTTGTGCTCCGCCTCGTGCAGCATGGCGTACGCCGAGTTCATCACCAGCCCGTAGGCCAGCGCCACCAGGGCGAGCACCCCCCACGACCGGACCTGCCCCGCCGCCCACAGCAGGCACAGCAGCGTGGCCAGCTGCAGCGCCGCGATACCGAGGTTGAGGCGGCCGGGAATCGGATAGGCATCTCTTCTCATTGTGCCCCTGTAAGGTTGCTGTACCCCGGGAAGACGCGCCCGAGCGTGGCGAACTCCGGCCACTGGTCGAAGTGCGCAAAGGTTCGCGGAACAATGCTCCGCGCGTAGAGCGCCAGCTGGAACTCGCGGTTGTGGTCCAGGGCGCGGATCTCGCGCCGCAGCTCGGGGAAGCTGGGGACCGAATCCGGGAACTCCCGTACCAGCTGCCGGACCACGTTGAGCCCCGCCCGCCGTGGGCCGAGAAAGAACTCGCCCATCATCCAGGCGAACAGGCGGGCGTTGAGGCGACGCTTGCCGCGGGCAGCGGGTACCCAGAGCCGTTCCAGCAGATCTTCATCCCAGCGGACATGATCCACCTCGTCCGCCAGGTGCCTGCGCTGCACGGCCACGAAGTGGGGCTCCAGTGGCTCGGCGGAGCGCAGATACTGTTTCGCATAGTACATGGCCCGCTCCTCCTGCACCAGCATGATCCAGACAAAGAACGGAAAGTGCCATGGACGAGAGGCGAGCCAGCGGAGCAGGGCCACGGATCCCGGCGGGGGGTGGATGAAGTAACGGTCCGCGTCCGCGTAGAGCTCCGGTGCGCAACGACTGTTCAGATCGCGGAACATGGCGGTATGCCGCATCTCCTCGTCGAGGAAGCTCACCAGCGAGTCATGCAGCGAGGAGCACCCGGGCCAGTTCAACAACGCTCCCAGGATGTGACGCGCCATCTCCTGCTCGAAGAAGGCGATCTGTTCGTTGAAGTACAGGGCGTGCAGCTGATTGTACCGGAGCCGTTGCTCTTCGCCAAGGGAACGATACACGGGCGAAAAGGAGAGTGGCGTGAGATGCTCCGGAATAAAGCGCCGCGAGCGGTCGATCGGAGAAGCTTCGAGAGAAGTGTTCATGGACTCAAGCTTACCTCCCGCGTCGGTGCTCCGGAATACGTCGAATGACGTAGTCGCCGGACGGCGATGACGTAGTCGCAGCCTACAACCGCCTCCGGATGCGGACCGTCCGCTCCAGCTCGTCCCGGGCCTGGAGCACCTTGAGGCGCAGGTCTCGCGGCAGGCCGGGGTTCTCCGCGAGAAAGGCGTCCACGACCGCACGGGCCTCGGGCGAGGTCTGCCCGCCGAGCGCAGCGCCGATCCAGCGCGGCAGAAAGAAGATGCGCCGGTTGTCGCGGATCCACTCCAATCGCTCCAGCGAGGGGCGCAGGTGGGGGAGGGTGAGCGCGGCGTGGGCAGGGTCGTGGAAGGCGCCGAGGCTCGCCGTCACCCACTCCTCGTTCAGTTCCGGATCGTCCAGGTACCGGGCGAAGTAGGCGGCCTTGCTCTCGGAGGCGGGGCGCGCCGCGCCGGCGACGTAGGCGCGGCGCTGGGCATCCGGCGTGGTGTCGCGCGCGGTCTCGGTCGCGTACAGCGCCCCCGCCCGCGGGTCGCCCGCGGCGAGCAGCGTTCCGATGATCCCCCAGCGGCTCGGCTCGCGGAGCGGCTCGCCGTTGAAGGTCCGCCGCTCCATCAGGTAGTCGCGGAGCACCGCGCGCGTTTCCGCCGTCCCCGCTACGCCGATCAGCGCATCCAGCGCGGACTTCCGCATGCCGTAGGGGAGTCGCGCGTCGTCCGCCCGGGCGAGGAGCATCCGCTCCCAGCGGGGGAGGAGGCGCGTCCGCTCCGCCGGGTCCAGGTAGCGCCCGAGCGCGGCGGAGGCCCGCCCGATCATTTGCGCGGCGATCTGCTCGTCGCGCTCGCGGGGAAGCTCGCGGAGCACCGCCTCCACATACTCGGCGGGGGGGAGTCGGGCCTCCCGCACCCCGTCCCAGAG
>JALZKG010000458.1 GCA_030859365.1 Gemmatimonadota bacterium | reverse complement strand
ACAAACTCCTCGAACGCTGGGGGAAGGGAGATCGAGGTCACGTACGGATGGGAAGCGGACGCGGTTGGGCGCTATGGGAACCGTACCCTGGTACCCGGCGGGTTTCCTGCCGCCCAGGCTATCGTCTAGCGACTCCCACCAAGCTGAGTGCCGGCCTGGGAAAGGAGGGTGCCCAACCGGGTGATCCGCTGCGATACGGCAGGATCCGCACCGGAGGCCGCTGCGGTGGTACGCTCGCCTACCCGGCTGAGGATGCTTCCCACGGCCGTGCCGTTGATGGGAGAGCGGCCCAGTTCGGTCTTCAGCTCCTCCAGATCGTCGGCGATGGTGGAGAGTGCCGGGTTGTTCGCGGCGCGCAACCGGCCCTGCCACATCTCGATGTTGCTCACCGCGGCACCGGGCGCCAGGGAGGTGAGCCCGCCTTCCGCCGCTGCGATGGTTGCGTCCAGGTCGCCCGTGGCATCCATCGCTCCCGCGCCCATGGTTCCCGACATTCCGGTGTCGGCCCCCATCCCCATCCCGGTCCCGGGGGCCGGAGCGGGGGCCATCATCGTGGTATCGGTCATCATCGTCGTGTCATCGGTCGTTGTTTCGTCGGTGCCGCACGCGGCGACGGCGAAGAGCGCAAGCACGGGAACTACCGTCCGGAGTCGCATTCTGCCTCCCAGCAAGAGAGTAGGGTCTATCATCCGCCCACACGGTAGGTGAAAGGGTCGACAAACCTTTCGCAAGAGGTGTACCAAGCACTCCCTGAACTTGCGCGCTCGGGCCGCACCATGGCACCTTGCGACCGAGGCTGGAACCATCCGCAGCAGGGGGTTGAGGGACGCATGGAGCGCGTACGGATCGGCGGCGCGGAGCTGAATGCTTCACGCATCGGACGGGGGACACGGGAGATGGGGGAGCGGGAATGGACGCTGGACGCGGACACGCTGCACGACATCGGCCGGATCCTGCACGCGATGCTGCCGGAGCCGGAACCGGCTTCCCTCCGGAAGCGCTCGTGACGGCGGCCGTTTCCGACGGTGAGGAACCGGAAGGAGATACACGGCTCCGCCCCCTTCTCCCCACCGTGCACCCGCTCCCGCCCCGTGTGCCCCGGCGGACCGCCTGGAGCGCCGAGGCGCTCGAGGAACGAGTCGCCTTTCTGGCGGAGCGGGGGGCGGATCTCCCCCACCTAACGGGGGCGTCGCCCCTGCCGGATCCCGCTGAGCTGCGGGGGAACATCGAGCACTTCGTCGGGATGACGCAGATCCCCACGGGTCTCATCGGTCCGCTGCGGATCCGGGGGACGCATGCCTCCGGCGACTTCTACGTGCCACTCGCCACCTCGGAAGGGGCGCTGGTGGCGAGCTACGACCGCGGAGCGCGGCTCATCAGCCAGGCGGGAGGCGCGGTCTGCCTGACCACGGCGGCGCAGCTCCAGCGGGCGCCCGGTTTCGTCTTCGCCTCCGTGGGGGAGGCCGCGCGCTTCGCCCTCTGGGCCGCCGGCCAGACCGAGCTGTTCCGCGCCGCCGTGGCGGGGTGCACCGCGTACGGACGGCTCCTCGACGTCGCCATCCAGGTGGAGGCGAACCGGGTATACGTGGTGTGCTCCTTTCACACCGGCGACGCGGCGGGGCAGAACATGGTCACCTTCTGCACCGCCGCGATCTGCGAGGACATCCTGGCGCGCACCCCCGTCGCGCCCGAGCACTGGCTGCTGGAAAGCAACCTGTCGGGGGACAAGAAGGCCCGCACCCTTTCGCTTATGCACCCGCGTGGGCGCCAGGTCAGCGCCGAAACGGTGCTCCCCGCGGCTCTGGTGCGGCGCTTTCTCCGCACCACCCCGGAACGGATGTGCGACGCCTGGCGGATGGGCTTCGTGGCGGGCGTCCAGTCGGGAGCCATTGGCGGCGGCGGCCACATCGCCAACGGGATCGCGGCGCTCTTCATGGCGTGCGGGCAGGACGTCGCCTGCGTGAGTGAGGCCGCGGTCGGCATCATGCGGATGGAGATGCGGGGGCCGGACCTGGGGTGCACCGTCACGCTGCCCAACCTGATCGTCGGCACGGTGGGGGGTGGAACGCGGCTCCCCACCGCGCGCGAGTGCCTCCGCATCCTCGGCTGTGAGGGCGAGGGCGGGGCGGGCCGCTTCGCGGAGATCTGCGCCGCGACGGTGCTCGGAGGGGAGATCTCCATCGTCGGGGCGATGTCGGCTGGCGAGTTCGCGAGCGCCCACCGGCGGCTGGGGCGGCGGCCGGCGCCCCGAGCGCCCTGAGAGCGTGTTGAGAAAGTTGGGTGATGCTGTAGATTGGGGGCATGA
>JALZKG010000438.1 GCA_030859365.1 Gemmatimonadota bacterium | reverse complement strand
CGCCAGCAGCGTTCTCGCGCTGGCGATCACGCTGTTGCTGGGCGGCTGCGGCGGCAGCTCAGAAGCGCCGGCCGGGCAGGCCTTTGCCGCCGGCGGCGAAACCGCGCAGGCGGGTGAGCGGGCACGGCAGGACAGCATCGCCGCGTGGCGGGCCCGCTTCGGCAACCGCGTGCAGCGCCCCGATTCGGTGCGCGCGCTGTACGTGAACGCCTGGGCGGCCGGCTCGCGCTCGCGTATGGCAGAGCTGATCCGGATCGCGGAGGAAACGGAGATCAACGCCCTGGTGATCGACATCAAGGAGTCCGACACCTACCTGACGCACGACTCCACCGGAATCGCGCTCGCGAAGGAGATCGGAGCCGATGGGCGGCCCGCCTCCCGCTGGCTCCCCGCGCTGGTGGACACGTTGCAGGCGCGCGGCATCTACCCCATCGCCCGCATCGTCGTCTTCAAGGACCGAATGCTGGCGGAGAAGCGCCCGGACCTCGCCATCCTGCACACGGGCGGAGGTATCTGGAAGGACCAGAAGGGGAAGCCCTGGGTGGATCCGTACAACCGGGCGGTCTGGGACTACAACATCGCCATCGCGAAGGAAGCGCTGGACATGGGCTTTTCGGAGATCCAGTGGGACTACGTCCGCTTCCCCGACGTAACGGCCGCGCTGCAGCGCACCATGGCCTTTCCGGGCTCCGGCGGTGTTTCACGGGCGGACAACATCGGCAACTTCATCCGCTACTCCAAGGAGCAGCTCGCCGAGTACCAGGTGCCGATCGCCGCCGATGTTTTCGGGCTGGCCACGCACATGGAAGGGGACGTCGGGATCGGGCAGCACTGGGAAACGGTGATCACCACGGCCGACGTTGTCCTCCCCATGGTGTACCCCTCGCACTACTATGCGGGGATGTACGGCTTCGGGCGGCCCACGGCCCATCCATACGAGATCGTCCGGGTTTCGATGCAGGATGCGGTGGAGCGGACCCGCTACCTGAGCGAGCAGGGGGAGGAGGTCGGGGAGGTGATGCCCTGGCTCGAGGCCATGACCGCGTCCTGGATCAAGCCGACCATCGAGTACGGCCCTTCGCAGCTGCGCCAGCAGATCGAGGCCACGTACGACAGCGGCCTCAAGAGCTGGGTGCTCTGGAATCCCGGCTCTCGTTACGACGTCTTCCTTCCAGCGCTGCGTCCGGCGGACGGCTCCCCTTCGCGCCTGGAGCGCGGCGGATGGAAGCCGCTCGGGTGGGAGCCACCGCGTTCCCGGCTCAGTCAGGTGATCCGCAAGCGCGAGGCGGCCGAGCGTGCCGCGCGGACGGCCGCGGACTCGGCGCCCGCGGCGCAGGGAAGCCGCTGAGCCCGCCTAGCCCTGCAAGAAGCGGCGGAGCAGCGCTGCGTAGCTCCGCTCCAGCGACGCCACCGAGCACCATTCGTTCGCCTGGTGCGCCTGCGCCGTTTCGCCGGGTCCGAAGTTCACCGCTGGAATTCCCCGGGCGGTGAAGCGCGCGACGTCGGTCCACGCCTGCTTGGGCTCGATCCGCAGCCGCTCCGCCCGGCGCCACGGCTCCAGCAGCGGGTGGTCCAAAAACACCTCGCCGGCAGGCGCCGCGTCGCGGATCTCCACCTCGCCGTCGGCGCTGACCACGCGCCGCACCTCCCCTTCCGCCTCCGCCAGCGGCATCCCCGGGGGGAAGCGGTAGTTCAGGTGGAGCACCACGGCGTCTGGCACCACGTTCGGGGAGTTGGCGGTGTGCGCCTGCGTCGCGTTCATCACCTCGTAGAAGACCAGTTCGCCGCGCGGGTGCGCCTTGCGCCCGTACGCCTCCAGCCGCCGCAGTAGCGGGATCGCACGGTACAGGGCGTTCTCCCCCTGCCAGGGGCGGGCGGCATGGGCGCGCGTGCCGCGCACCGTCACCCGCGCGGAAAGGGTGCCCACGCACCCCAGCTGCAGCGCCCCGTCGGTCGGCTCCAGGATCAGGGCGAAGTCCAGCGGCGGCAGGACCCCGCCCTCGAACACTGCTTGGAGCCCGTTTTGCTCGAACGGACCCTCTTCGCGGTCGTAAAAGATCCACACCGGCCGCGCCCCCCGCATCTCCCGCCACCACTCCAGCAGCGCGAGCATGGTCGCGACGCCGCCCTTCATGTCGCTGGCGCCGCAGCCGTACACCCGTCCGTCGCGGATCTCGTACGCCTGGGCTTCCGCGCAGCGGACGGTGTCCAGATGCCCGACCAGCGCGATCGCCGGAAGGCCGCCGGGAGGCGAGCCGCCCAGCGGATCGCAGATCACCGAGTTGCCGACACGGCGCACGGCGGCGTCTCCTGCCTCCGCCCGGCAGCGCGCCTCCACACCGTCGGCTAGGCGCGCCTCGTTCCCCGTCTCGCTCGGGACGCCGCACAGCTCGAGGGTCAGGCGCGCCAGCTCGTCGGCAACGGAACGGTCGGGTTCCAGCTTCCACCCTTCCATCGCTAGACGGGTACGTTGAAGGTGCGGAGCACGTCGTTCAGCGACGTCTTGCGGTCGGTGGACTCCCGCCGCTCGCCGATGATCAGCGCGCACGGCACCTGGAAGACTCCGGCCGGGAACTCCTTGGGCTGCGTTCCCGGGATCACCACCGAGCGCTTGGGAACCCGCCCCTTGAGCGTCCGCGGCTCGCTCCCGGTCACGTCGATAATGGGGGTGGACGCGGTCAGCACCACGTTGGCGCCGAGCACCGCCTCCCGCTCCACCACCACCCCCTCCACCACGATGCAGCGGGAGCCGATGAAGGCACCGTCCTCCACGATCACCGGCGAGGCCCCGGGCGGCTCCAGCACCCCGCCGATCCCCACCCCGCCCGCCAGGTGCACCCCGGCGCCGATCTGCGCGCACGAGCCCACGGTGGCCCAGGTATCCACCATGGAGCCGGCGCCCACCCGCGCCCCGATGTTGACGTAGCCGGGCATCAGCACGCACCCCGGCTCCAGAAAGGAGCCGTATCGCGCCACCCCGGGCGGGACCACCCGGATCCCCTGCGCCTCCAGATCCGTCTTCACGGGAACCTTGTCCCAGAAGTGCAGCGCCCCCGCCTCCATCGGCTCCAACGGGCGGATCGCGAAGTAGAGCAGGATCGCCTGCTTGACCCAGACGTGGACGCGCCACTCGCCACCCTCCGGCTCCGCCACCCGCAGCTTGCCGCGGTCCAGCAGACGGATGGTCTCCTCCACCGCCTCCCGGGTCTCCGTGCGCTCCAGGCGGGAGCGGTCCTCCCAGGCGGCGGAGATGGTGTCCCGCAGGTCTGCTCCCGTCATCGCTTCTCCCGGTTCGTTTGGGCGGCGTTGCGAGGTCCCAACCTACGGGCTCGCTCCGCCCCCTCACAACCCGGCCGATGGACCCGCCGCCAAACACGGGGTAAGATGGACACGTACGAACCCCAACCCCGCTCCGACTGCATGCTCCTTTTCCGTTCGCCGCCGCGCCGCGCGCTCTTTCTCGCTTGCTCCATGCTCGCGCTGCTCGTGATCGGCGTCGCCGCTTGGCAGATCGTGGAAGCCCGCCCGGCCCGCTTCCACGGCACGGTCCCGGACGAGACGCTACCGGCCGCGGATTTCGCCCTGACCGACCACACCGGAGAGCCGGTGACGCTGCGGAGCTACCGGGGTCGCCCGGTTCTCCTCTTCTTCGGCTACACCCGCTGCCCGGACGTGTGTCCGCTGACGCTCGCGCGGCTCGCCCGAGCGACGCAGGGGATGGGCGACGGGGATCGGGGGCTGCGCATCCTGATGGTGTCGGTGGACCCGGAGCACGACACGCCGGAGCGGCTGGCCGAATACGCGTCCCATTTCGGACCCCACGTACGCGGCCTCACCGGGAGCCCGGAGGCGCTGGAACGGGCGCGCGCCGCGTACGGCATCCACGTCGCTCCCGCCGGACACGCCGGGCATGGCGGAGGACAGGGGAGGATCGGCCACACCCCCGCGGTCTTCGGCATCGACCGCGCCGGCCGGCTGCGGGTGCTGACCGACGCCGAGGCGGACGAGGCGCAGCTGCGCGCCGACGCGCGCGCGCTCACCCGGGCGTGACCCCGCTCGCCACCTTTTCCGCCGTCCGCTACGCCGGAGCGCGGCAGCTCCTGGGGGCGATGCACATGGCCACGCAGCGCCCCCGGCTGCGCGGCGTCCGCGGATTGCGCTTCGCGAAACTGATGGGGAGTGGGAGCGGGATCGGCTTCAACGCACGGCCCGATCCCTCGCTGTGGGCGCTCTTCGCGGTGTGGGAATCGCCCGACGACTGGGTCCGCTTCCGGGACGAATCCATGGTGATGCGTCAGTACCGGGAGCGCGGCGAGGAGATCTATTCGCTCCTTCTCCGGCCGGTCGCGTCGCACGGACGGTGGAGCGGGTGTGAGCCGTTCGGCACCCTCCCTGATTCACCGACACCCGCCCCCGACGAGCCGCTGGTGGTGCTCACCCGGGCCGCCATCCGGCTCCGGCGCCTGGTCCACTTCTGGAGCCAGGTGCCCTCGGTGGACGCGACGCTGCGCGGCCATCCGGAGCTGCTCCTTTCTTTTGGCGTCGGTGAGGCACCCTGGATCCGGCAGGCGACCCTCAGCGTGTGGCGAAGCGACGCGGGGATGCGGAGCTGGGCCTACGGAAGTCCGCACCATCGGGAGGTCGTCCGCCGCACCCGGGAGGAAGGCTGGTACACCGAGGAGCTGTTCGCGCGCTTCCGCCTGGTGGGGCGCGAGGGCGGTATCGGGGGAGCGGATCCGCTACGCGAGATCGCCGCGGCACCGGGCTGAATCAGCGCGGATACGCTACGGCGCGAGGCGGGGGAAGAGGGATTCCAGCTCTTCCACGGTCCCGGCGTCCAGCCGCAGCCCTTCCGCGCGCACGCTGCTTTCGATGCTTTCCGTCCTGCTGGCTCCGGGGATCGCCGCCATCGCCGGCGACTTGGCGAGGATCCATGCGATCACGATCTCTTCCGCGGAAGCGCCCTCGCCCTCCGCGATCTTCCCCAGTGCGGGATCGTCGCGCAGGATCTTCACCCTCCGCCCTCCTCCGACCGGGCTGTAGGGGAAGAAGGTGATCCCGTTACGCTCGCAGTGCCCGATCACACCCTCTGTTTCCGAGGAGCGGTCCCACGGGTTGAAGCGGTTCTGGACGGAGG
>JALZKG010000431.1 GCA_030859365.1 Gemmatimonadota bacterium | reverse complement strand
GCTTCCGGGTCCAGGGGCCGGGGTGGCCGCGCCGCTTCCGCGAGCGCGGCGGGCCCCGTGGTGTCCGGCGCGTCCGGGCCGTCCGGCGTCGCGGGGGACGGGGAGGAACCCGGTGAGCACCCCAGCAGAAGCGCCGTGGAAAGGGAGAAACATAGGGGGAGGCAGGGAAAACCAGGCACGGCGAAACCCTTGTCGAGGAGCGGAGATGCGGCGTCTTCGAGAGCTGTCCAGCAACGGCGGGGCCACGGCGGATTCGGCCCGCCGGTCGGGAGGGAAGCTCCGCGGTCTTCGCCCGGACCTTGACACATCGGCGAGGGGTGGATAGTGTCCCGCCCTTCATTTGGTTTGGAGTCGGCCTCCGCCGGACGTGCCCGATCGATCCCCACGGCACGCGATCCCCTGTTTCAAGACCGATGCTACACCCCCCGAGAAGGAGCCCCTGGCTCCTCCGCGTCGTTCTGTTGTTGTCGGCGCTCATCGTCCTGCCTGCCCCCGCCTCCGCGCAGATCTACCTCAAGCGCGTGCTCGGCGTCGAATCTCCCGCGAACACCGTCGAAGACGCCGTCGTTGCCCTGGCCCGGGAGCAGCTCGGCACCCGCTACACTTGGGGTGGAGAGCGGCCCGAGACCGGCTTCGACTGCAGCGGTCTGATGCGCCACGTGCTCCGCGCCATGGGCGTCGAGCTGCCGCGCACCTCGGCCGAGCAGGCACGGGCCGGGCACGAGATTCCGCGAGACATCCTGCAACTGCGCCCCGGCGACATCCTGACCTTTGGCCGCGGCTCGCGCGTCACCCACGTCGGCATCTACAGCGGCAACGGCCGGTACATCCATGCGAGCAGCGTGACCGGGCGCGTCATAGAGGCCCGGATTCCCCGCACCTGGCTGCTGGGGAGCAGCTGGTGGAAGGGGGCTCGCCGGGTGATCGCCTCCCACGCCCATTCCGGGGCAGAGGGGAAGGTGGGCGGGTGATCCCCCGGCGGGACGCCGCTCAGCCGGTGAGGTCGCGGTCCCGCATCGCCCGATCCATCGCCTCGTAGTCCAGCCAGCCCCGCTCCTCCATCCGCTGCAGCTTTTCCTTCTCCGCATCCACGTTTCGCTCCAGCCGGCGGATGCGCTCCGGCTCGGTCCCCGCCGTGCTGCGCAGCATCCCGAGCGTGTCTTCCAGCTCGTCCACGTAGAGGATCCGCTCGCCGAGGCGCCGCGCCTCTTCCTGCTCGCCGCGGTCCGACTCCCGCCGCAGGCCGATTTCAAGATCGATGTCCCGCATCCCGCCTCCCAGCTGTATGGATTTCAAGGGGATCGAAACGTGCGGCAAGGTGGGTGCCGCTGGCACTCCACGGCCGCTTCGGCTCGCGCTGACGCCCAGGTTCGGTTCGGGACTGCGTGGCCGAACTCTTGCTTTGCTCCTCCAGCGGCACCCTGCCTACGCACCCGGAGAGCGGCCCCATGGATCTGACGGGAATCCACCATCTGACCGCCGTCTCGGCCGATATCGGGAGGAATCACCGCTTCTACACGGAGGTGCTGGGAATGCGCCTGGTCAAGCGCAGCGTCAACCAGGACGACGTGAGTGCCTACCATTTGTTCTACGCGGATGCGGTCGGCACCCCCGGCACGGACCTCACGTTTTTCGCTTGGAACCTGCCCCGTGAGCAGCGCGGCACCCACAGCATCGTCCGTACGCACCTGCGCGTTCACGGCGCCGTCGCGCTCGAATGGTGGGCGAGCCGGCTCGCGCAGCGGAGCGTGGCCACCGGGGGCGTGACCGAGCGGGATGGCCGCCTCACCCTGGACTTCGAGGATCGCGAGGGCCAGCGCCTCGCGCTGATCGATGACGGCGGGCGGGGCGACGAGCCGATGCCGTGGGAGGGGAGCCCGGTGCCCGCCGAGTACCAGCTGCGCGGCCTGGGGCCGATCGTGATGAGCGTGCCGAGCATCACCCCGACGGAGCGGGTCCTCACCCGGGGGCTCCACCTGCGTCCGGTGCGCGAGTACGCCTTCCCGCAGGGCGGCCCATCGAACGTGCACGTCTACGAGATGGGCGATGGCGGCCCGCACGCGGAGCTGCACGTGGCCGTCCAGCCGCAACTCCCCGTTGCGCGCCAGGGCGCCGGGGGCGTGCACCACGTCGCGTTCCGCACCCCAAAGGAGGAGGAGTACCACGCCTGGGCCGATCGCCTGAACACGCTCGGCATCTCGAACAGCGGAGAGATCGACCGCTACTACTTCCGCAGCCTGTACTTCCGCGAGCCGAATGGGATTCTGTTCGAGATCGCCACGGACGGTCCCGGCTTCGCGGTGGACGAGGACCCTGCGACGCTGGGGGAAAAGGTGGTGCTGCCCCCCTTCCTGGAGCCGCACCGCGCCGCGATCGTGGCAAAGCTGAAGCCCATCGAGTAACTCTTCGGGCTGGACCGAGGCAGCACCAGCGGAAGGATGTCATCGCCGTCCGGGGTCCGGCCGCGCAGGGCCGCGAGCAGGCGGTCGTCGCCCCCGCCGACAAAGGCGTCGTCGCTGATGACCAGCAGATCGGGCGAGTCGGACCGCAGCCCAAGGAGAAGCCCGTCGAGATCGCGGCAGACAACCGGTCGGGCGCCGCATTCCGCCAGGGCATCACTCAGCAGCTCCGCGTCGCGCCCGTAGGGCGCGAGCACGAGCCCCCGGAGCGTGGCATCGGCCATGGACCGCCCGTTCCGCCTCCATTCAGCTCATGGATTCGTTGGGGCTCTCGTCCGGTGGGAGGAGAGCGCGACCCTCTCCAATATATTCCGGCGTTCCGCTCAGCATCCCGCGAAACTCCTCCAGCGGCGCGCCGATCCGGATGCCATCCGCACCGAACTGGAACTCCCGAATGGGGGACTCGTGCGGTCCGCTTCGCTTCTTCAGCACGTTGATCGCGCGGCGGACCCGGGCCCCGGCCTCGAAGAAGCGCAGCAGGATGGCGTTGTCCGAGAGGTAGCTCACGCCGAACGGGTCCGTCACCGCGAGGCTGGTCAGATCCGCGCTCTCGAGGGTCAGGAAGGTCGTGACCCCCTTGTGGGAGAGATAATCCAGGAGCTGGCTCAGGTGGTGTACCAGATGGGGCTCGCCGGTGACCCCCGCCCGGTAGCCGGTAAGGCTGTCGATCAGGACCACCCGTACGCCGTCTTCGTCGATGGCGCGCTGCACGATCCGGGCGAACTCGGCGGGATAGGTCTCCGTGGATCTCAGCCGCTCGACCTTCAGGTAGCCCTCGCGCACGACCTCCGAAACGCGCATTCCAAGCGCATCGCCGCGGTGCAGCATCGAAGCAGCGGACTCGTCCAGGCTGAAGACGCGGGCGATCTCTCCCCGTCGAGCCGCCTGTACGAGAAACTGGAGCGCGACGGTCGTCTTGCCCACTCCACTCTGACCCGAGAGCACGGTCGCGCTCCCTCGCCGGATTCCCCCGCCGAGCAGCGTGTCCAGACCCTCGATCCCGCTTCCGAGCACCTCGTGATTGGCCCCATCCTGAGTTGGGATACCGCTGAGCCGAGGGAAGACGGTGATGCCGCCGGTCTCGATGCGGAAGGGGTGGTCCCCCGCCTGGTAGCTCCCGCCACGTAGCTTCTGGACCCCCAGAAATCGCCGGACATCTCCGTATTCGCCCGTCTCCTGTCGCATCCCGACCACGCCGCGGACGGCGGTCTCCAGATAGCTGTGCATCTCGTCGTTCCCGGCGTCGCTTATGATCAGCGCGGTGGCTTCGCGCTCACCGAGGAAATCTCTGAGGCCGAGCACCTGTTGACGGTACCGGGTGGCGTTGCCGCTCAGCATGCGGATGCCGCTGATCGGGTCCAGCACCAGGCGCTCGGGGCGGATCCGTTCCACGGCGCCACGAATCCGCTCCATGACCTCGTTCAGCTCCACCTCGTCCGCAGAGAATACGCTGTACTGCGTTTCAGGGGTCGAGGCGGACTGCATGCCATCTGAGGTCGACGATCTCGATGCCGTCCAGCGTTCAGCCGTGGGTACGGGCGTTCTGGCGAAGCTCCGCCTCGGACTCGGAGAGGCTGACAAACGCGCACCGCTCGCCTACCGCCGCGCCCCGCATCAGGAAGTGCAGCGCGACAGTGGTCTTGCCCGCCCCGGCGTCTCCCTGAACCAGGTAGCTTCCGCCCGCGGGCCACCCGCCCCCGAGGACGGTGTCGAGGCCGGCGATCCCGCTTCCGAGGCGCGCCTGCGGTTCTGGTATGGCGTTGCTCATCAAACTCCAGTGGGTCGCTGAATGCTTCGCGCGCGAAAGGCGGGTTTCCAGGCCGGTACCGGAAGGATCTGCCCCGGATTCTCCATCTACAACTCGACTCGCCAGCTTGCAGAGGTCCAGGCGCAGGGTAGGACTTACGCGAATCTCGGTGCACTCATTCGCCAGCCAGCTCCAAATACCGGGGCTTGTCACGGCCAGCCATTCGCGTGCATCGGCCCGGCCGAAGTGCTTGCGCTCAGGCGGCATAGAGATCCCTCCCTTCCCGCAGCGCCGGGCCGTAGACGAGCATCCAGGCATCGCGGTATCGCTCCAGCTCTTCGGGCGTGGCGAGGAGGATGTCGAAGGCGAGGTCCAGCCCCCGGAGCGACTGCCGAATGCGCCAGCCCAGCTCCCGCTTCCGGTAGTCCCCCGCTTTGACCACCAGCAGGTCCACGTCGCTGTGCGGGCCCATTTCGCCGCGCGCGGCGCTGCCGAAAAAGATGATCCGCTCGGGCTGCGCGATCTCCACCACGCGGCGGACGATCTCGTCCAGCACGGCGGGGGCGAGGGTGGTGCTTGGGGGAAGTGCGGCTCCCCGCCCATGCGAATTCAGCATCAGAGGAAAGTGAGACCGGGCCTACTTTTTCGCAACCTGAGCGATTGCAACAGGCGAGACTCCCAGCTATCTTCGCGCCTCGCCATCCGCAATTCGCGGGCAGAGTGCGCTGCGTATTGATTGACCCGCTGCGCTTTCGGATTATATTCGGGAAGATAGCGCGTTTCGTTCCTCCTCCTGGCAAGGTAGTCGTGGGCGAGCACAGCAAGATTGAGTGGACGGATGCCACATGGAATCCGACGACGGGTTGTACGAAAGTGAGCGATGGCTGCGATCATTGCTATGCGCACGCCCTGGCACATCGTCTCCTTTCGAACGTTTATCGCGCCCGGCTGCCTGTCATCGACACAGAAATGAATCAAGCGAATCCCTTTGCGGTTCGCACCTGGCCGGAACGCCTGGATCAGCCGGAGCGCTGGACAAGCCCGCGGTTGATCTTCGTGAACTCCATGTCGGACCTATTCCACGTCGATATGCCAGAGGAGTTTGTCCGCCAAGTGTTCGAGGTGATGCTTCGAGTGGATCGCCACGTGTATCAGGTACTGACCAAGCGCCCCTCCCGCGCCGTGAGGTTCTTCACCCGCAACGCCGACCTGTTCCCATCGGGAAGTATTCCCGAGCACATCTGGATGGGGGCCTCCGTCGAGAACGATGCCGTGATCAGCCGTGTTGCTCAGATGCGGAGTCTTCCGGCTCTTACCCGCTTCCTTTCCTGCGAGCCGCTTCTCGGCCCGCTCGCCCTCGACCTGGAGGGATTCCACTGGGTGATCGTCGGCGGGGAGAGCGGGATCGGCTACCGAAATCTCGATCTGAGCTGGGTGCAAGATATTCGCGATCAGTGCACAACCGCGGCAGTTCCGTTCTTTTTCAAGCAGGTGGGCGGGCGCACTCCGAAGGCCGGCGGCCGCATGCTGGATGGGAAGACGTGGGATGAAATGCCTGCGGTGAAAGAGCCCGCCGGAGTTTAGAATCCGAGTTCATCCAGTAGACTTGTCTGTGGCTCGGTGTATTTGCACACGGCTCGCCAGAATTTCTGCGCGAGCAGGTGTTTGCCGAAGAAAGCGAGATAGTAGATGGAGAGCTTTCTCGCCTCGGTGCGCATCTCGTACATGTCAGCAATCGTGACGGGCAGATGGCCGAGCGTTGTCATAGCACGCGCGTACTGATCCGCCAGAAAACTCCAGTTGTGTCAAGTTGTTGCTGTAGAATCCGGGCAGCCCCTTCGATCCAGATCTTCTCAGTCGTTCCCCCTCCGGGGTGAGCCGGGCCATAGCGCCGCAGGCGCAGGCGTTGTTTTATTTTATATATGGCGGCGATGAGG
>JALZKG010000415.1 GCA_030859365.1 Gemmatimonadota bacterium | reverse complement strand
CTGGAGCGCCGCCTCGCGGCCGTGGAGGTGGACCCCCGCTCCATCGAAGCGCTCCTGATCACCCACGATCACGCAGACCATACCCGGGGGATGGGGATCTTTGCGCGCCGGTGGGGCACCCCGCTCTACCTGACTTCGGCCACCCGCGCCGCGTGCGCCGGTCTGCTGGCCGGCACCGAGCGGGTGCGGGAGTACCGATCGTCCGAGCCGGTCGCCTTCGGACCGCTGGTGGTGGAGCCCTTTCTCACCCTCCACGACGCGGTAGACCCGCTGGCGGTGACGGTCACCGAGGCCGCCACCGGCGAAAAGCTAGGGATCGCCACGGACCTGGGCCGCGCCACCGCCACGGTACGGCACGCGTTGCGCGAATGCAACCTGCTCCTGCTGGAGGCGAATCACGACGAAATCCTTCTCCGCGACGGGCCCTACCCCTGGTCCGTAAAGGCCCGGATCGGCGGGAGCCACGGTCACCTTTCCAACCGGGCTGCCGCGGAGATCGCGGTCGATCTCCACCACTCCGGCCTTGCCATGGTCGTGCTGGCTCACCTGAGCGAAAGCTCCAACGACCCTGCCCTGGCGCTGGACGGGGTGGGCGTCGCGCTGGAGCGGATGCGCTTCCGCGGTTCGCTCGCGGTGGCTCCGCAGGAGGGCCCGCTCGAACCGATCGACCTTGGCGCTCTCCGGCGCAGCCGGCTCCCTGCTCAGATCTCGCTCTTCTAAAAAACGAGGCGGATGCGCTCCCTCCGCAACCGCCTCGATCTTCCGAAACCATCTTCCCGGCAGCTAGGCCGCGCTCTCCTCGCGCAGCTTGCAATCCAGGCAGTAGCGGGCGTGCGGCAGGGCGTCCAGCCGCTCGAACGGGATCGGCTGGCTGCACCCGTGGCAGTGCCCGAACGTGTCCGGGTGCGAGTAGAGGCGGCGGAGCGCCTCCTCTACGCGGTACAGGTACCGCCCGTCCTTGCTCGCGAACAGAAAGGACTTTTCCCGCTCCATGGCGTCCGTTCCCTGATCCGCCATATGGAACGAGTAGCTGGACAGGTCGGCGTCCGCGTTGTCGCGGTTCAGCTTGGACCGCTCCTGGAAGCGGCCAAGGGAGCGTAGAATACGCTCCCGCTCGCGCATAAGGCGACGCTCGATGTGTTCTAACTGCGTCGGATCCATCGCGTCTCCCACTGCAGGGTGTGAACCGATCCGAGCCGGATGCGGCGACTCCGCCGCACCACCCGGGTATTTTTTTTCACGGACACCTCGTCGCGAAAGTCGCCTAAGTTAACAAAAAACGGAGCTGCGCACAACGAGCAAACCGGTCAGATCCCGAAGACGCGGAGCACGTCGTTGGTCATGGCCCATACCATGATGCCGACGATCACGAAGAGCCCCACCTGTGACAGGCGCATCCGCTGCTCGGTGGAGAGCGGCCGCCCCCGCACCGCTTCTATCCCCATGAAGAGAAGGTGCCCGCCGTCGAGAACGGGGATCGGGAGCAGGTTGAGGATCGCCAGGTTGAGGGAGAACATGGCCAGAAATCCGAGAAAAGCTTCGGCACCCATCCGCGCCGTCTGACCAGACAGCTCTCCGACCGTGAGGATGCTGCCCAGGCTCCGCGGTGACTCCTGTCCGGAAAGCAGGTTGCCTACGAAACCGACGATCAGCGAGCTCACCGCCCAGGTCTGCTCTCCGCCGCGGACGACCGCCTCGCCCACGCCGAGCGGGCGGTAGGCGAGCGGTGTATCCGGGCCGGCGCCGATCCGCCCCACCTGGATGCGGCGCCCATCGGCCGTGGTTTCCGTCTCGGCGGCTGGCGTCAGGGTCACCGTGGCGCTCGCCCCACCCCGCTCAACCTCCAGCGGAAGCGGCTGCCCGGCTCCTCCACGCACCCTCTGCACGAAGGCCTGCCAGCTCCCGACCGGCTCACCCGCAACCGCCACGATCCGGTCGCCGGGTCGGAGTCCTCCCCGGCTGGCGGGGCTCCCCGGCTCGATCAACCCGATCACCGGCGGGATAATCGGCTGCACGGCACCGAGCAGCGCGAAGCGGGCCGAATCGTCTGCGGGGAGCTGGATGACCGCGGGGGGCGCGTCGGCGAAGCCGATCCGCGTCGGACCCGCCGGCGCGCGAAGGAGCGCCTCCTGAAGCTCGCTCCAGTTCGCAACCGGTTCTCCCGCGACGCTCTGCACCCGGCTTCCGCTGGGCACGCGGAGCAGCTCCGCCGCCCCTGCTGGAAGCTGCTCCGCGAGGGGGGTCTCCAACCGATTCAGCGGGTTGATCCGCTCCCCGTAGGCGACTCCCAGAAAGGTGAAAACCAGAAACGCGAAGAGAAAGTTCATCAGCACACCGGCAGAAACCACCCAGGCGCGCGCCCAGAGCGGCTTGGAATCGAAGTCGCGGGGGGAGGGCTCCCGCGCCTCGGACCCGCCTTCGAGCACCGCGGTCTCGTCGTCCTCCATCCCCGCCATGCTCACGTAGCCCCCGATCGGGAGAGCGGCGACGATGAACTCCGTTTCGCCTCGCCGGAACCCCGCCACCCGCGGTCCCATCCCCAGGGAAAAGCGGGTCACCTCGATGTCCACCGACTTGGCCGCCCAGAAGTGGCCGAGCTCGTGGATTAGGATCAGGATGGAAAGAACAAGCAGGGTCGAAAGGATCGTCATCAGCACAGCGGGGAACTCCTCACGAAGGTTTCGGCCAGGCGTCGCGCCCACGCGTCCGCCACCAGCACCGCATCCAGCGTCGCAGCAGCGCCTCCATCCCACGCCGCGAGCGCCGTCTCGACGGCCCGGGCGATCCCGGCAAAGGGGATGGCGCCACGTAGAAAGGCTGCGACCGCCACCTCGTTGGCCGCGTTGAAGACGGCCGGAGCCGCTCCTCCGGCGCGGCCTGCATCCACGCCGAGCCGAAAGATGGGGAACGCACCTTCCCGCACCGGCTCGAAGGTCAGGGCGCCGGCGGCCACCGGGTCCCAGCGGCGCCGTGCGTCCGCGAGGCGCTCCGGAAAGGTGAAGGCGTACTGGATGGGGAGCTCCATGGAGGGAAGTCCCATCTGCGCCAGCACCGAGCCGTCGACGAACTCCACCATCGAGTGGATGATGGACTGCGGGTGTACCACCGCCTCGATCCGATCGTACGGCAGACCGAAGAGAAAGTGCGCCTCGATCACCTCCAGCGCCTTGTTCGCCAGCGTCGCCGAATCGATGGAGATCTTCGCGCCCATCTGCCAGGTGGGGTGGCGCAGCGCGTCGGCAGGCGTGGCGGTCGCGAGCCGCTCCGGAGTCCACGCGCGAAAGGGGCCGCCCGACGCGGTGAGGACGATCCGTGCCACCTCCGCGTTCCCGCACCCACGGATGCACTGCAGCACCGCGGAG
>JALZKG010000394.1 GCA_030859365.1 Gemmatimonadota bacterium | reverse complement strand
CCCGAGGCCCGCCCCCCGCCGATCGTTGCGATCCACCTGCCAGAAGCGCTCGAAGAGGTGCGGCAGGTGCTCCGTGGAGATGCCCTGGCCGGTGTCGCGGACAAAGAATCCCACCGCGCTCTCCACCGGCTCGGCACCGAGCGTCACGAGGCCGCCTTCGGGGGTGAACTTCAGCGCGTTGCCCGCCAGGTTGGCGAACACCTGCATGATGCGGTCGGAGTCGGCGGGGATCGGGGGGAGATCGCCCGACACGTCGCTCCGCAGCTCGATCCGGCACTCCGCGGCCAGGGGACCGAGTGATTCCAGCGCCTCCGCGACGAGCGCGGCCGGCTCGCGGAGGCGGGCTTCGATCGAGAAGCGCCCCGCCTCGATCCGGGTGACGTCGAGCAGCTCCTCGATCAGGCGGGTGGCCCGCTCGCTCGAGCGCCGGATGATGCCGAGTTGCTTCCGCTCGACCTCGGATTGTCCGGTCGGCGCCAGCTCCAGGAGAAAGCTGGCGCTGGTGAAGACCGTCGCCAGCGGATTGCGCAGGTCGTGCGAAACGATGCCCAGGACGTCGTCGCGAGCGCGGGTCGCCTGCTGGGCGCGGTGGTACAGGTGGGCGTTGTCCACCGCGAGCGCGGCGCGGCGCGCAAGATCCAGGGCCAGCTCGAACGCGGGGTTGCCGTAGCGCCTCCCCGATTCGGAGGCGACCAACGAGATGGCGCCGATCGTGCGGCCGCGAACCGCGAGGGGAACGATCATCGCCGAGACGGGGGCAAGCTCCCGCAGGAGCGTCAGGTGCTCCCCGCCGCCGCGAGCTTCCGGAGCGATCGACTCGGGGGTTGCTTCGGAGACCAGCTCGGGTTCGCCCGTATGCAGCACCCGAAAAATGGAGCCACCGGTCGCCGCGTGGGGCGGGTACGCCCGCAGGCGGTCCAGCAGCGGCTGCCGGTCCGGATATGCGTGCGCGACCGCCATTCAGCGGATCGCGCCGCTCCCTTCATCGACCAGATCGACCATGCAGAAGTCGGCAAGGTGGGGAACCGCCAGCTCCGCCACGCTCTTCAGGGTAACCTCGAAGTCGAGCGAGGCGGCGAGCACGTTGCTGGCGAGGGCGAGAAACTACTGAAAATAATCAAACGGCTGGGGCAGCGCTACGACTCCGCTCCCTCCAGCCATTCCTGGAGCCGCTCCACGGAGCCGAAGAGGCGCAGCCGGTCTTTCCGCGCGCGGTGTCGGGCGGGAGGCTATACGAGCCCCTGTGTTCGGTTTTGATTCGGCTAGCGACTGCGTCTTTTCGCGGCCGTCGACCCCGGACGCACGGATGCACGCAGCACAAAGCCTCCGGATCGATCCGGATGTCCGAGGGCTTCCGTCCTCCTCCCTGGAGCGCGCCGCTACGACCGCTCCACCACCATCACGAACCCCATCGCGCCGGCCGCGCACACCGAGATCATTCCCAGCTCCTTGTCACGCCGCCGCAGTTCATTCAACAGAGTGATGGTAACGCGGCCGCCCGTGGCGCCGAAGGGATGGCCAATGGCGATGGAGCCGCCCATCGCGTTGATCTGATCCTCCGGGGGGATGCCGATGGCCCTGTCTCGCCCGAGCCGTTCGCGGGCGATCCGGTCCGAATCAAACCACTGCAGGTTCGATAGCACCTGCGCCGCAAATGCTTCGTGGATCTCCAGCAGGTCGATGTCCTTCATGGTGACGCCCGCGCGCTCCAGCGCCAGCGGGGCGGCGTAGACCGGGCCCTGCAGCAGCTGGTCCGACGGAGCGAGCGAGGCGTAAGCGTAGCCGCGGATGTAGCCGAGCGGCTCGTACCCTAAAGCCTTCGCTTTTTCTTCGCTCATCAGGAGCACCGCCGAGGCGCCGTCGGTAAGAGGCGAAGCGTTGCCCGCGGTCACGGTTCCGTAGCGGCGGTCGAAGACCGGCTTCAGCGCGGCGAGCTTTTCGGCCGAGGTGTCTGCCCGGATCCCGTTGTCCTCGGTCACCACCGTCTCGTAGTTGCGGCCCACGTAGGTCGGGACGATCTCCCGCGTCAGCCGGCCGTCCGCGGTGGCGGCGGCGGCGAGCCGATGGGAGCGGAGCGCCCAGCGGTCCTGCTCCTCGCGGGAGATGCCGTTCTCCTTCGCCATCTTTTCCGCCGACTCGCCCATCGTCTCACCGGTGGTGGGCTCCGCGATGGCGGGGGTGATCGGTGCCAGGTGCGTCGGACGAATCCCGGCGAACGCCCTCACCCGCTCCCCCAGCGACTTCGCCTTGGAGGCGCGCACCAGCGCGTTGCGCATCTCCGGAGAAAACAGGACCGGAATGTCGGTCAGCGACTCGGCTCCGCCCGCGACAATCACGTCCGCATGCCCGATGGCGATCTGCTCCGCCGCGGAGGTGATTGCCTGATTGGAAGAGGCGCAGGCACGCGCCACCGTGAAGGACGGCACCGAGGGCGGGATCCCCGAGCCGAGCGTCACCTCCCGGGCGATGTTCGGCTCCTGCACCGACTGCACCACGGTGCCGTAGACGACATGATCGATCTCGTCCACGTCCAGGTTGGTACGCGAAATCAGCTCCCGCACCGAAACCTTGCCAAGCTCCACTGCGGACAGGTCGCGGAACACCGTTCCCGAGCGGGCGAACGGTGTCCGGCACCCTTCCACGAT
>JALZKG010000356.1 GCA_030859365.1 Gemmatimonadota bacterium | reverse complement strand
GCCCATCTGGGAACGTGGTGGGTGCGGCGCTGAACCGCCTCTTCCAGAGCGCCCTCCGAGCCGGCGGTCGGGTGCGGAGCGAGACCGGGCTCGGCATCGGTGCGGCGTCCGTGCCTTCCGCGGCCGTGGAGCTCGCGAAGAAGATCTTCGGAAGCCTCCGCAACCGGCGGGCGCTGGTGATCGGGGCCGGCGAGATGAGCGAGGCCACGCTGGAGTGTCTGCGTGGGGAGGGGGTGCAGGCCGCGCTCGTGGCGAACCGCACCCACGAACGGGCCCGTGAGCTCGCCGCCCGGTGGGGAGGAGACACGATCCGCTTCGACGAGCTGGGAGACGCACTCGCCCGGGTGGACATCGCCATCTGCTCCACGGCGGCTCCGCACCCGGTGCTCACGCGGGAGCGGGTTCGCGCGGCGCTCCCTGACGGCTCTGCCCACCCGCTGTGCATCATCGACATCGCCATCCCCCGCGACGTGGAAGCTTCCGTCGGTGAGGAGCCCAACGTCTTTCTGTACAACGTGGACGACCTGACGCAGATCGTCGACGACAACCTGGACCGGCGGCGTGCGGAGATCCCGGCGGCGGAGGCGATCGTCGCCGTCGAATCCGAGGACTTCTGGGGATGGTACTCGGGGCTCGTGGTGGTCCCCACCATCCGCACTCTCCGCGAGCGCGGCGAGCGCCTCCGCCGGACGGAGACTCATCGGGCGCTCCGGCGGCTCGCCCACCTCGCCCCGGAGGATCAGGACGCCATCGACGCGCTGACGCGCGCGCTCACCAACAAACTGCTGCACGCCCCCACCGCCCGGCTCCGCCAGGCGGTCGGGAACGGACGCGGAACCGGGGTGCTGGACACGGCGCGGTATCTTTTCGACCTGGATGCGGAAACCACCCACGAGGAGTGACACGGATGAGGCGAGTGCTGGTGACCGGCGGGGCGGGCTTTATCGGCTCCCATGTGACGGATGCGTACCTTCGCCGCGGAGACCGGGTGACGGTGCTGGACAGCCTGGTCCACGGGCGGCGGGAGAACGTTCCGGCGGGAGCGGACTTCGTGCACGCGGACATCCGGGATCCCCAGGCAGCGGAGCTGATCCGCGACGGCGGCTTCGACCTGATCAACCACCATGCCGCGCAGATGGACGTGCGGGTCTCGGTGACCGATCCGCGCTTCGACGCGAGCGTCAACGTGGACGGCCTGCTCAACATCGTTCAGGCGGCGCAGGAAGCGGGAGTGGGGCGGGTGCTCTTCGTGTCTTCCGGCGGCGTGGTGTACGGCGAGCCCGAGGTGCGGCCGACGCCCGAGACGGCGCCCAAGCTCCCCGAAAGTCCGTACGGCGTCACCAAGCTGGCCGGCGAGCAGTACCTGTACTACTACCACCGGGTGCATGGCCTGGAGTACGCTGCGCTCCGCTACTCCAACGTGTTCGGCCCCCGTCAGGACCCGCACGGCGAGGCCGGCGTGGTGGCCATCTTCTCCACCAAGCTGCTCGCCGACGAGCCGCTCACCGTCTTCGGAGACGGCGAGCAGACGCGTGACTACGTGTACGTGGGGGACGTGGTGCGGGCGAACATGCTCCTATCCGATGCCGAACTGCCGCGCGCCCGCTCCCTGGACGACCGCGGATTCAACGTCGGCACCGGGATCGAGACCAGCGTCAACGGCCTCGCCGAGACGCTGATGCGCGCCGCGGGGCGCAAGGTGGAGTTGCGCCACGCCGAAGCGCGCGCCGGGGAGCTGCGCCACTCCAGCCTGGATACGGGCCAGCTCCGCTCGCTCGGCTGGATCGCGGACGTGGGGCTGGAGGCTGGCCTCCGCGAAACGTACGAGTGGATCCGTGACGACGTTGCCGCTCAGGCCGCGGCTGCCCGGTGATTCTGCTTGCCCAGGCGGGCACGGGTGAGCTCGTCACCGCGTGGGGGATGCTGATCGACGGCACCTGGTCCACCAAGGTGATCGTAGGATTGTGCGTGCTCTTTTCCTTTCTTTCCTGGAGCCTGATCGTGTGGAAATGGGTCCAGTTCCGCCGCATCGACCGGCAGGCGGACCGGTTCCACTCGGAGATGGAAAGCGCCACAAGGCTGGAGGATGCCTTCAACTCCATCGAAGCGCTTCCCGAGTCCGCCTTCACCCGGGTCTTCCGTCGCGGCGTCACCTTCTTTTCGGAGCTTCGTCCGGGGGCGCTCCGCTCCGACGGCCAGACCCGCGGGTTGAGCCCGGCCCAGCTCGAGGTGCTTCGCCTGGTCCTGGAGAAGGAGGAGGGGGAGGAGCGCGACGACCTGGGCGAGGGCCTCATCTGGCTGGCGATCATCGCGACCGTTGCCCCGCTGCTCGGGCTGCTCGGCACGGTGCTCGGCGTGATGCACTCCTTTGT
>JALZKG010000354.1 GCA_030859365.1 Gemmatimonadota bacterium | reverse complement strand
CTGGAGGAGAAGCTGAACGGGTGCTCCTCCAGCGTGAACGGAGTGCCCGCGAGCTTGAGCCAGGCGAACTGGCCGGGTGCGAACCCCATCCCCGCGTGCCCCACCGGCTCCAGAGCCAGCGTGTGGGTGTCCCCGCGCTCCGCCCTCACCTCGGCGACGCGCCAGGTGTAGGTGCGCTGCCACGCCGGCTTCACCAGACGCAGGTACACCACCAGCCCCACCATCGCGGCCGCCGTGCCGATCCAGATCGCCTGCTTCCACGCGGTGTTGGTGTACAGTCCCGCCAGGGAGACGTGCAGCTGCGCGAAGACGATGGCGACGACGCCCAGCACCAGGTGCGAAAGCCGCCACCACTCGTACTTCAGCTTCAATCGCTCCCGAAACACCGACGTCGCCACGATCAGCGCCAGCGCGACCACGCTCACCCACGCGGAGCGGCTCGCCCAGTTGCCGCCCAGGGGGTTCAGCAGCTCGAGGCGTGAGGGATTGTCGACGACGATGATGAGCGGGTGCAGCAGGATGGCCGCGACGGCGATCATCGCGATCTGCCGGTGGTACCGCAGGATGATGTCGATGCCGTAGGGAGCGGTGACGCCCTTGAACCGCGCGATCAGCACGAACTGCACGGCGATCTGCGTCAAGCCCACGAAGCCCAAGGCAACGGAGAACTCCAGCCAGAACGTCCTTCCGGACGGCACCGGGGGCACCAGCATCAGAAACACCGGTACCAGGACGACCAGCAGATAAAGGCTGATCCAGAAAAAGCCGGAGATCGTTCGGGTCACGAGACAGCCGCGGTCGAGGGGTTCGCCACCGGAGTCCGCTGAGCGGGGCCGGCCGATTCCCCATGCAAGTTGCCGTCCGGCGGGTGGCGGCGAAGCTGCACCGCGCCACGCCAGAACAGGTCGTTGGTCGTCCCCCTTTCTCGATAGAGAGATGGCTTCGTGTATCGCTCCTACGTCGCTTCCCCGACGCTGGCCAACGCGCGGTCGAGCACGTCCATCGCGAAGTCCGCATCGTCCGCCGTGATGCACATCGGCGGTTTGATCCGGAGCACGTTGCCTTCGAGGCCGCCCTTGCCGAGCAGGACACCCATGCGCCGGGCTTCTTCGAGCACCTGGAGCGTTTCCGCCCTGGCCGGCGCCTTGGTGCCGCGGTCGGTCACCAGCTCGACGCCGAGCATCAACCCCATACCACGAACGTCTCCGACGAGCGGGTGATCTCGTTGCAGGCGCCGCAGACCGCGCAGCAGGCGACCTCCCACCTTGCGCGCGTTGTCCTGCAACCCTTCTTCGTCGATCACGTCCAGCACCGCGGAGCCCGCCGCCATGGAGACGGGGTTGCCCCCGTATGTGTTGAAGTGAATCCGCTGGGCGAGCGTTTCCGCGATCTCCCGCCGCGTGGTGACCGCCGCGAGCGGCACCCCGTTGCCGATCCCCTTCGCCATGGTGACGATGTCGGGGACGACACCGAAGTTCTGGAATCCCCAGTAGTGCTCACCGGTGCGGCCGAAGCCGGTCTGCACCTCGTCGGCGATGCACAGGCCTCCGTGCTCGCGCGCGATCCCGTAGGCCTCCCCGAGGTAGTTGGGCGCTCCGGACGTGGCGCCGCCGACGCCCTGGATGGGCTCGGCGATGAAGGCGGCGATCCGCCCCGGCGTCGAGAAGCGGATCAGCTCCCGGATGTCCTCCGCGCTCCGGGTGGCGATTTCTTCCGGAGTTCCGGCGAACGGGCTGCGGTAGGGATCGGGGCAGAGGGCGTGGTGCACGCCCGCTCCCTGCGAGGCCGGATACTTCCAGGTGTGGTGTGAGGTGAGCCCCATCGCACTCGGGGAGCCCCCGTGATACGCGTTGCGGACCGCGATCACGTCGCTGTTCCCCGTGAAGAGCCGGGCCATGGTGATCGCGAGGTCGTTGGCCTCGCTCCCGGTGTTCACGAAGTAGGTGACGTCGAGCCCGGGCGGCATCTTGGACGCCAGCTTTCGGGCGAATTCCGGCAGCCCCGGGTGCAGGTAGATGGTGGTGGTGTGCTGCAGGGTGGCCAGCTGCCCCTGAATGCGCCGCTCGATCGCGGGATGGCAGTGGCCGCAGGAGACCGTCACGATCCCGGCGAACAGGTCCAGGTAGCGGCGCCCGGTCTCGTCGAAGAGGTACTGCATCTTCCCCTCGACGATCATCAGCGGCTCCCCGTAGAGCGTGAACAGGGCCGGGCTGCAGAACTCCCGCCGCATCGCCAGCACCTCTTCGCGCGAGGGTCCCGTGTAAGGGCGGGGAGCGTGTGAAAAGGGGGGCATCTCGACCGGGGCGGTCATCAATTCGGGCATGGATCGGATCGGGTTAGGGAAAGCCGCGGGTCGCTTCAGGACATCCAGTTGGTTCCGGACTCGCGGTTCCACTTGGTGGTGGTCTTCTTGGAGCGGGTCCAGAACTCCAGGGATCCGCGGCCGGTGATGTCGCCCACCCCGAACCGGGAATCGTTCCACCCCCCGAAGCCGAAGGGCTCGCGCGGCACCGGCACCCCCACGTTCACGCCCACCATCCCGGCGCTGGCGCGCTCGGTAACGTAGCGAGCGGTCCCACCACTCTCGGTGAAGACCGAAGCGGCGTTGCCGTATGGAGAGCGGTTTTCGATCTCCAGCGCCGCGTCCACGTCGGGAGCGCGGACGATGGCCAGCACCGGCCCGAACACCTCCTCCCGGGCGATCCGCATCTCAGGGCGCACGTGGTCCAGGACGGTCGCGCCCACGTAGAAGCCGCCCTCGCGCCCCGGGACGACGGCGCCGCGGCCGTCCACCAGAACCTCTGCCCCGGCCTGCTCGGCCTCCGTGATGTAGCGCTCGATCCGCTCCTTGGCTTCCACCGAGATCACCGGCCCCAGATCTTTCCCCACGACCACCTGCCTGGCCTGATCGGCCAGCCGCCGGACGATGTGGTCGGTCTCCGACACGGCCACCATGATGGAGGCCGCCATGCAGCGCTGGCCGGTGCACCCCGCCATCGAGGCCACCACGTTGCTGGACGTCATCTCCGGGTCCGCGTCCGGGACGACGATGATGTGGTTCTTGGCTCCGCCCAGCGCCAGCACCCGCTTCAGGTTGCCGGTGCCGCGGCGGTACACCAGCTTGGCCACGCGGGTGGAGCCCACGAAGCTGATCGCCTCGATGCCGGGATGGTCGCAGATCGCCTCCACCACCGCCTGCCCCCCGTGCACCACGTTGAAGACGCCCGCGGGGAGCCCGGCCTCGGTGAGCAGCTCGGCGATGCGCCCGGCGCTGAGCGGCACCATCTCCGACGGCTTCAGGACCATGCAGTTGCCCAGCGCGATCGCGTTCGGCAGCGACCAGTGCGGGACCATGCTGGGGAAGTTGAACGGCGTGATGGACGCCACCACGCCCACCGGGTAGCGGTCGCTGCGGCACTCCACGCCACGGCTCACCTCGAGCACCTCGCCCGCGGTGATCTGCGGCAGCGAGCAGGCGAACTCGGTGAGCTCGATCGCCTTGAGCACCTCCGCCTGCGCTTCGCCGCGCACCTTGCCGTGCTCCTCGACGATCAGGTCGGTCAGCTCGTCGAGGTGCCGCTCCAGCAGGCTCCGGTAGCGGAAGAACACCTGCACCCGCTCCTTGATGGGGATGGCGGACCAGCCGGGAAACGCTCGTTGGGCCGCGTCGACCGCGGCGCCGACCGCGTCCCCTGAGCAGAGCGGCACCCGGGAGATGACGCTGCCGTCGGCCGGGTTGAAGACGTCGAGCAGCGGGCCGTCGCCCGGGACGAATCGTCCGTCGATGTAGTTTTGCACCTCCGGATAACGGGAGGTCGCCGAGGAGGACGGATTGCCCCGGAGAGAGAGTGTCGCTTGCATGGCTAAGCGGAGTTCGTTTGGAGCGGCGGCGTGCTCGGGGCGAGCACCGGCACCCTTGCGCCGCGTTGCGATTGTATACTATATACAATCACCGGCGGCTGTCAAACAACCCCGCTCGCCACGCGCGTCTCCATGAGCAACACGGACTCCGACATCTTCCTGGCCCCGATGACGGAGCGGACGACGCTCGCCGACCGGGTGTACCGGCTGGTGCGCGACCGCGTCCTTCACGCGGAGCTCGCCCCAGGGGAGTTCATCCGCGAGGCGGATCTGGAGGTGCTGGGGGTGAGCCGCACCCCGATCCGGGAAGCGCTGGGGCGGCTGGCGAGCGAGGGCTTCCTGGAGCGGATTCCCCACCGCGGCTTTCGCGTCCCCGAGGAACCGGTCGAGCGTCTGCTGGAGCTGTATCTGATCGTGGCCTCGCTCGAGCTGCTGGCGGGCCGCCTCGCCCTGCCGCGGTTCGGGCCGGAGGACATCGCCCGGATCAGGGACATCAACCACCGGTTGAGCGAGGCGGCGGACCCCTCCGAGGTCCGCACCCGCATCGAGCTGAACAACGAGTTCCACCACGTGTTCAGCGAGCGCAGCGGCAATCGGCGTCTCTGCGACCTGCTGGACGACCTGCGTGCGCAGCTGGGTCGGCTGGAGCTGTGGTACTACTCTTCGGGAGAGCACACGCGGGAGTCCGTGCGCGAGCACGACCGGATCATCGACGCGATCGAAACGGGAGACCATGCGCGCGCCCTGTCCCTGCTCGAGCACAACATGTCGTTGACGTACCAGAGCCTTCTGGAAGAAAGCTCCTCACAGGGCGAGTTCTAGCTCGACTCTGGTACCGCACCAGGGGGGGTTCCATCCCAACGGGAGGTAAGGAACATGATCGCGGGTCTTCCATGGACAGCCTGGCTGCTGATTGCGGCCTCCACCCTCCCCGCGCTGAGCTTGGCGCTCGCCTTCTACCTCGCACATCGGGACGAGCGACACCCCGGAACGCGAAGCTAGCAGAGGACGCACATGGCATCTCCGATAATCGTCGCCGTCCTGGTCGTCTACCTCGCCGTCATGCTCGCCATCGGATGGTGGGCGGGCCGCGAATCGCAGGACGTGGCGGGGTACTACGTCGCCGGGAAAAAACTCCCCTCCTGGGTCATCGCCTTCAGTTCCAACGCCACGGGTGAGAGCGCGTGGCTCCTGCTGGGGCTCACCGGGATGGGTTACCTGGTGGGGATCCACGCCTTCTGGGTGGTGCTCGGTGAAGTGCTGGGAGTCACGCTGGCCTGGGTGTTCATCGCCCGCCCCTTCAAGGGGTACACCGACCGCTTCGACTCCATCACCGTTCCCGACTTCCTGGAAGACCGCTTCGCCGACCATCGGCAGGTGCTCCGCTGGCTCAGCGCCGTCATCATCTTCAGCATGGTCGCGGTATACCTGGCGGCGCAGCTGACCGCGTCCGGCAAGGCGTTCAACTCGTTTCTGGGGATGAGCTACGGAAGCGGGGTCCTGCTCGGGACCGCCGTGGTCCTCTTCTACACCGCGTTCGGAGGGTTCAAGGCGGTCGCCTACACGGACCTGGTGCAGGGAGTGATGATGTTCGGAGCCCTGCTCCTCCTCCCCATCGTCGGGATCGCCGCGGCGGGCGGGTGGGGCGCGATGACCGATGGGCTCCGAGCGGCCGACCCCGCCCTGCTGCTCCCGATGGGCGAGTACGGCTTCGGGACCGCCGGCGTGCTGAGTGCGATCAGCTTCGCCGCGGTGGGGCTCGCTTTTCTGGGGGTTCCCCAGCTCCTGGTCCGCTTCATCTCCGCCCGCGGTCCGGACGAGATGCCACGAGGCGGGCTGATCGCCGTCGTCTGCATCATCGTCTTCGACGCCGGCGCCGTACTGGCCGGGATGGCCGGCCGGGTGGTGTTCCCGGGCCTCACCGACTCGGAAACGATTCTCCCCACCATGGCGGCCGAGCTATTCCCCGCCTTCTTCACCGGCCTCTTCCTGGTGATCGTCCTGTCCGCGATCCTGTCGACGGCAGACTCGCTGTTGATCCTCGCCTCCTCCGCGGTGGTGCGCGACATCGTCCAGAAGGTATTCCGCCCCGACCTGTCCGGAAAACGGGTGTCGCTGTACGGCAAGCTGACCACCGTTGCGGTGGGAGCCGCGGGGTGCGTAGCCGCCCTGGGCGAGCCGCGGCTGATCTTCTGGTTCGTGCTCTTCGCCTGGTCCGGCCTGGCCGCTGCGTTTGTGCCGGTGGTGCTCTGCGCGCTCTTCTGGAAGCGAGCCACTCTGGCGGGCGCGATCTCGGGGATGGCGGTCGGGTTCGGGGTCACGGTGATCTGGGTCCTGGCGTTCAAGTCGCAGTTCTACGACCTGTACGAGATGATCCCCGGCGTCCTGGCGGGGCTCGCGGTGACGGTGGGGGTAAGCCTGGTCACCACCCCGCCGCAGGGCGCCGAGGCCGAATGGGAGTCGGTGTGGAGCAGGGTGGGCCACCCGTTCCGAAGGAGTGTTCCGCCGCCGCCCCGATCCGAAGACCCGACGGGCGTCGCGGTCGGATCGCAGGCAGACTGAACCGGGAGACCGTCATGCGCATACGAGCGAAGTTCCTGAAGCGGAGCGCGGCCACGCTGCTGCTCGCCCTCCTTGCCTCTCCCCTCCCCGCCCAGACCCGGGCCCGCGACCTCGGCGTCCCCTTCGAGGGAACACCGGGTCCGCTCAACGCCATCACCGACGTGGCGGGGGTGGAGGTGGGGCACACCACCCTGATCTCCGGGAGCGGGCGCCTACGCGTGGGGAGGGGGCCGGTACGCACCGGCGTCACGGCCATCCACCCCCGCGGCCGGGCTTCTGCCGAGCCGGTGTTCGCCGCGTGGTTTCCGCTGAACGGCAACGGGGAGATGACCGGCACCACCTGGATCGACGAATCCGGGATGCTGGAGGGGCCGGTGCTGATCACCAACACCCACAGCGTCGGCGTGGCGCGGGACGCCGTGATCCAGTGGCGGCTCCGTAACCATCCGGGTTTCCTGTGGGCGCTCCCGGTGGTGGCGGAAACGTGGGACGGGATTCTGAACGACCTCAACGGCTTCCACGTCCGGCCGGAGCACGTCTTCCGGGCGCTGGACGGCGCCCGCGGCGGCCCCGTGACCGAAGGGGCAGTGGGGGGCGGGACGGGGATGATCTGCAACGGCTTCAAAGGGGGAATCGGGACCTCGTCCCGCACGGTGTCCCCGGCGGAAGGCGGGTACACCGTGGGGGTGCTGGTGCAGTGCAACTACGGGACGCGCGCGGGGCTGCGGATCGCCGGGGTACCCGTGGGCGTGGAGTTCACCGAGCCGACGGTCTGCCTGGCGACCGAACGGGAGCCGGCGCAGGCGTTCATGCGCGGAACTCCGCGTTGCACCCAGCGAGCGGGCATGGTGGAGGGACCCAGGCCCGAGCTCGGCTCCATCATCATCGTGGTGGCCACCGACGCGCCGCTCCTCCCGCACCAGCTGGAACGGCTGGTCAAGCGCGCCACCCTGGGGCTGGGACGGGAGGGGAGCATCGCCTCCAACGGCTCGGGTGACATCTTTTTAGCGTTCTCGACGGCGAACCGAGGATTGTCGCCGGACTCCGGGGCCGCGTCGCTCCGGATGCTTCCGAACGAGCGCATCAACCCGCTCTTCGGGGCGACGGTGCAGGCGACCGAGGAGGCGATCACCAACGCCATGGTCGCCGCGGAAACCATGACCGGGGCGGACGACGTGCGGGTGTACGCCCTGCCGCACCCGCGGCTTCGGGAGATCCTGGCGAAGTACAACCGCCTCGCAACCCCCTCCACCCGGTAGGCACCCCCATGCCGCGCAAGCTCTCCCTCCTGCTGCTCTTTCTCCTCCCCGGCTGTGCCGCGGCGCAGACCGTCCGGCCGGCGATCACGACCCCCGACACGCTGGACCGGTACATCGAGCGCGAGATGAGGGAGCGCCGCATTCCGGGCCTCGCGCTGGCGATCACCCGGAACGGCCAGATTCTCGGGCAGCGCGGCTACGGCCTGGCCAGCGTTCAGAACGACGTGCCGGTGACGCCGGCAACCCGCTTTGCGTTGGCCTCCCTGACCAAGCAGTTCACCGCCGTCGGCATCATGATGCTGGTCGAGGAGGGGAAGATCGACCTGGACGCCTCGATCACGCGCTACCTGTCCGATGCGCCCCCGAGCTGGCAACCCGTCACCGTACGTCACCTGCTGACGCATACCTCCGGCATGCCGCCGATCGGCGAGGGGTTCCGCGGTGATCCACGAGGGATGTACGACCAGGTCTGGATTTCCACCGCGGAAAGCTGGGCCGCCGCGAGGACCGACACGCTCCACTCCCGCCCCGGCCAGCGGTGGGCCTACAGCGACGTCGGCTACTTCGTGCTGGGGATAGTCACCGAGCAGGTGAGCGGAACGTCGTGGCGGGAGTTCATGCGCGGTCGGATCTTCGAGCCGCTGGGGATGACGGACACCTTCATTCTCGACCACGTCGGTATCCACCGCAACCTGGCGCACGGCTACACGCTCCGGAACGACACCCTGATCAACCTGCATCGCCCGTGGCAGTTCGAGCAGCCCTCGCACTTCGGCATCTTCTCCACCGTGGGCGACCTGGCGAAGTGGGACGCCGCGCTATACACGGACCGGCTCCTGAGCGAGTCCAGCCGCCGCCAGATGTGGACACCGGTCCGCCTGAGCGACGGAAGCACCCACCCGTACGGCTTCGGCTGGGAGGTGGAACGTCCGTGTGGGCACGCGATGATGCGCCACACGGGGATCACGGGGACGGAGATGGTGCGCCTACCCGACGATACGGTGACCGTGATCGTACTCACCAACCTCGGTCGCGGGTTCGGGGGAACGGCGCGGTCCTGGGGGATCGCGCGGGAGATCGGACGGATGCTGGTTCCGGCCCTCCAGTGCCCTTCTCCCGGAGATCCTGGCCCGGCACGGCCGGTTCAACGCTCCCGTCCATAGGCAAGGAAACCCCCATGTGCCGCCTCGCCGCCCTCCCGTTTCTGCTTCTCGTACTGGCTTCGTCGCTCGCGGCGCAGGCTCCCGCTGACCCCCAGGCCACTCTGGTCCCCCGCACGCGCGTGGACGGTCCCGCGCTGGAGTTCGACTTTCCGGCGGTGCACGTCGGCGTCGCGGAGTACGACGAGGGGCCGACGGGAGCCACCGTGTTCTACTTCCCGGGAGGAGTCAGGGCGGCGGTCGACGTACGGGGCGGCGCCCCGGGGACCGTGGCCACCGACTTTCTGCGGCTCGGGTACCAGACGGCCTTCGTGGACGCGATCTCCTTCGCCGGGGGTTCCAGCTATGGCCTGTCGGCGGCCACCGGAGCGGCGGCGGAGATCCGCGCCATGCGCTCGTCCGGCGACTGGGGGAACATCGCGACGGTTCCGGGCGCCATCATCTTCGACCTGGGGAACCGGCGCTTCAACTCGATCGTTCCGGATGAACGACTGGGGCGGGCGGCGCTGCGGGCCGCCCAGCCG
>JALZKG010000348.1 GCA_030859365.1 Gemmatimonadota bacterium | reverse complement strand
TCGACGCCCTGGAAGCGGAGCCTGCGCACCCGGTGGTGCTGACGCTCGATTCGCTGCGCAGCCGCGCCTGACGCGCACCCCCACTCCACCTCGCCTCGCCGACGACACGCATGAAGACGCTCCCGCTCCTGCCCGCAATGCTGTTCCTGCTCGGGGCCGCCGCGCTCGGCATCGGCGCCCCCGCCACGGCGCAGCTCCCGGCGCAGACGCAGGCACGGCGCCCGCTGACCGCGCTCGACCTGTACCACCTGCGGGTCGCCTCGGCCCCGGCCGTGTCCCCCGATGGGCGGCGGGTCGTCTACGTGGTGACGGAGACGGATTCGGCCGCCAACCGCTACCGGCGCGACCTGTGGATCGCCAGCGCGGACGCTTCCGGCACCCCGCGGCGCCTCACCTGGACGGCGAGCGCCAGCCTTGGCGCGCCCAGCTTCTCCCCGGACGGGCGGCGCCTCGCCTTCACCTCCGCCCGCGAGGGCGGACGGCCGCGCATCTGGATCCTTCCGCTGGCGGAAGGGGGCGAGGCGTGGCCGCTCACCGACACCACCGTCGCCGCGGCGGCGCCGGCCTGGTCCCCGGACGGGACACGGATCGCCTTCACCTCGTCGCTGACTCCGGACGAGCTGGCGCGCGACACCGCGGGCGGTGGGACGGCGCGGCCGGCCGCGGGAACCGTGGACGCGGCGGCGATCCGCAACATCCATCAGAACCGCACCGCGGCGCTGGAGGCGATCCGCGCCAAGCTGGCGAACGATGCCCGGGACAACGACCCGCGCGTGGTCACCCGGCTCGACTATCTGGGCGAGACCTCCATCCAGGAGGAGCGCTACGGGCAGCTCTACGTCGTCGATGTCCGCCCCGGTGCCCGCGCGAGCCGATTGACGGCGAACGCCTTTTCCAGCAGCAGCCCGGCCTGGTCGCCGGACGGGCGCTCCCTCCTTTACTCGGCGGCGCCCCCCTCGGGGGAGGTCCATGCGGACTACGAGCGCGAGTCGGACCTGTTCCTGATCCCCGTCGAGGGCGGCGAGCCGCGCCGCCTCGCGGAGCCGGGATACGGCGCCGGGTCGCCGCGGATGTCGCGCGACGGACGATTCATCGTCTACACGCGCCAGCAGGTCGACACCCCCTTCCCCACCGCCACCAACAGCGAGCTGGTGGTGATGCGCGCCGACGGGAGCGAACGGCGCAGCGTCACCGCCGCGCTGGACCGTGCCCCTGGCGGCTTCACCCTCACCCGCGACGGGTGGCTGTACTTCACCGTGCAGACGGAGGGGGCCACGCCGCTGTACCGGACGCGGCTGGACCGCATCGCCCCGCAGCGGGTGATCGACGGGCCGCGCGGCGTGCAGGGATTCGACGTGGCGGGGAGCACCGTCGCCTGGGCGCAGATGCACCCGCGGATTCCAAGCGACCTGTACGCCGCCCGGCTCGACGGACGCGGAGAGCGCCGGCTGACCACGCTGAACGACTCGCTGCTCGCGCAGGTGCACGTCGGCGAGTACGAGGAGATCTGGTACCCCTCCTTCGACGGGCGGCGGATCCAGGGGTGGTTCATCCTGCCGGTCGGGTATCAGCGGGGGACGCGCCCCCCGCTGGCGGTGCAGATCCACGGCGGTCCGCACGCCATGTGGGGTCCCGGCGAGGCGAGCATGTGGCTGGAGTACCAGATGCTGGCCGGCGCGGGGTACACCGTCTTCTTTGCCAATCCGCGCGGCTCCGGCGGCTACGGCAACGAGGGGCTGCGGAGCATCCACCGCAACTGGGGGACGCCACCGGCGCGCGACATCCTCCTGGGGGCGGACAGCGTGATCGCCCGCGGCCTGGCGGACCCGAGCCGGCAGGCGGTGACGGGGGGGAGCTACGCCGGCTTCATGACGGCGTGGCTGATCGGCAGGGAGGTGCCGGAGCGCTTCCGTGCGGCGGTCGCGGCGCGCGGCGTCTACGACCTCGCGGGGTGGTACGGGAGCTCCAACACCTGGCGGCTCTTCGAGGGCGAGTTCGGCACCCGCCCCTGGGAGGACCCGGAGATCGTGCGGGAGCAGTCGCCGATGACCTACGTGGCGAACATCCGCACCCCGCTCCTGCTGCTGCACGCCGACACCGACTTCCGCACCACCATCGCCACGGCGGAGACCATGTACCGGGCACTCAAGGTGCTGGGGCGCGAGGTGGAGTTCGTGCGCTACCCGCGCGAGGGGCACGAGCTGACCCGCGGCGGAGAGCCGAAGCACCGGGTGGACCACATGCTGCGCACACTGGAGTGGTTCGAGCGGCACATCCGGTAGCGCCTCACTCGTCGCCGAGAACCCTCCGCTCCTCGGCGGCCAGCACCCGCTCCAGCGCATCGCCCCAGTCCATCCCTTCCGTCATCGCCATCGCCTGCGCCTCGATCCATACGCGGCGCAGCACCACCTCCTGAAGCGACAGGGACAACCCTTCTCGCGCGCGCCGCAGCTCGGCGGCGTGCTCCGCCACCGGGAGCAGCTCCGGGGGGATGTCCTGCTCGGGAGCGACGTAGCCGGAGCCCGCGGTTTCGGGGGTGCGGCCGTCGCCTCCGTCGTCCTGCGCGTCCGGGCGCGGACGCCCCGGGGGCACCATGCGCGGCGAGTGGGCGATGCGGACCGCCACCGTGCCGGGGGTGAACGGCTGCCACCACTCCAGCAGCCCCCCCACCAGTCCGTCCAGCATTGCCTCCACGCTGCCACGCACGGTTCCTGGCCGGGTCGGAGCGCCGCTGCGCCCCCGCTCCAGCACCAGGAGCAGCTCCGCGCCCGGCTCCTCGTGCGCCCACATCTGGATCCACCGCAGGGCGCGCTCCCGCCCGCTGCGCGGCCCCTCGGCCTGCAGGTCCAGCCGGCGGGTGGGAGGGAAGTGCCGGGCCTCGTAGTCGCGGGACAGTTCGTTGAGGCGCGTCACGGCACATCCGTGTGAAGGAAAAGGTCCGGCGC
>JALZKG010000296.1 GCA_030859365.1 Gemmatimonadota bacterium | reverse complement strand
AACTACGCGACGCCGGCGCGGTGCTGGTCGCCAAGCTGGCGACGGTCGAGCTCGCCGGGGGGATGGGGTACGCCCAGGCGGACGCCTCGTTCACCGGCCCCGGCCGCACCCCGTGGAATCCGGAGTTCTGGAGCGGCGGCTCCTCCAGCGGACCGGGCGCCGCCGTGGCCGCGGCGATGGTCCCCTTCGCCCTTGGCTCTGAAACGTGGGGCTCCATCGTCACCCCGGCGGCGTTCAGCGGCGTCACCGGGCTGCGCCCCACCTACGGCCGGGTGAGCCGCGCGGGAGCGATGGCGCTCTCCTGGAGCATGGACAAGGTCGGCCCCCTGTGTCGCACGGCGGAGGACACGGGGATCGTCCTCGCCGCGATCGCGGGGGGTGATCCGCGGGATCACGCCTCCGCCGACCGGCCGTACCGCCCGGCAGAGGAGCGGCTGCCGGCGCGTCCGCGCATCGGGGTGCTGCGTGGCGCGGCGACGGAGGGGGTGCAGCCGGAGGTGGGGCGCAACTTCGCGACGGCCATGGAGCGCCTGGGGGAGGTGGCGGAGCTCGTACCCGACGTCCGTCTGCCGGAGTTCCCCTTCAACGCCGCAGCGGGTGTCATCATCGACGCCGAGGCGGCGAGCATCTTCGAGGAGCTGGTGGAGAGCGGCCGGGTTGCGCAGCTGACCGCCCCGGAAGACCGGCTCGGGGGCTACCCGGGGCAGGTGACGCTCGCCAAGGACTACCTCAAGGCGCTTCGCATCCGGACGCCCGCCGCCGTGGCGCTGGACCGGCTGTTCACGGAGAACGGGTTGCACGCGCTCGCCCATCCTACGCGCGGCACCGTGGCGTACCCGATCGGCCGCCCCTTCCGCGACGCGTACCCCGACGTGCGCGGGGGCGGGGAGCCCATCAGCGGCGCCGGCAACCTGCTGGGTCTCCCCTCCATCGCGCTGCCGAACGGCTTCGGCCCCGAGGGGCTCCCGACCTCGCTTTCGCTGACGGGGCGGGCCTGGGACGAGGGGACCCTGATCGCGCTTGCACGGAGCTTTCAGGAGCGGACCGACTGGCATCGTCGTCGTCCGCCCGTCCCCGGGGAGTAGCGGGCGTACTCCGGCGGGGACGGCGTTCTGTCCACCACGTCGGACACCGGCACCCTCTCGCACGAGCCGTCCAGAATGCAAGCGGCTGCAACGCAATCGCTTGCACAGGCCGACGCCGCGGGCATGCGCGATGCCGGATGGAGCCCCTGCGCTTCCCGCGCACCAACCTGTTTTCACCTCCGGAGAACGTCCGATGAAACGCTTGCACCCCCTGTTCCGTTCCGCTGTGCTCGCCCTGGCGCTTGCTCTGGGCGCCACCGGCTGCGCGCGCCAGGTGACCCGCATCGCCCCGGAGCAGGCCATCGACCTGTCCGGCCGCTGGAACGACGTGGACAGCCGCCTGGTCGCCGACGCCCTGATCCAGCAGAGCTTCGCCTCCGCCACGGCGGAGGGCTGGGCGATGCGCTACGCCCGCGATCACGGCGGCCGGATACCCACCGTAATGGTCGGCACCATCCGCAACCGAAGCATGGAGCACATCCCGGTCGGCACCCTGGTGCGCGACCTGGAGCGCGCCTACGTCCACAGCGGCCAGGTGCGGGTGGTGGCGAGCCCGAGAGAGCGGACCGAGGTGCGCGAGGAGAGGGCGGACCAGCAGGAATTCGCCGCGGCGGACACCCGCGCCCGGATGGGGAAGGAGGCGGGCGCGCAGTACATGCTGCAGGGAGACATCCACTCGGTCGAGGACCGGGAGCGGGGACGCAGCGTGGTGATGTACCAGGTGGACGCCACCCTGGTGGATCTGGAAACGAACGCAAAGGTGTGGGTCGGGCAGCACCGCATCAAGAAGTTCGTGGAGCGTCCCCGCTTCTCCCTTTGACGTTCAACCCGGAGTTCCGGCCATGAAACGCACGCCGCTGGTCCTCGTCACCCTGCTGGCCGCCGCCTGCGCGCCGCGCATCCAGCCGCTGCAGCCCACCCTGCGCAACGGCGCCGTCCTCCCCGCCACCGGGGAGGGCGTGACGGAGCGGGCGCGCGCCGCAGGGGAGATCGAGCGCGAACGGTTGACCGAGGAGCGGATCGCCCTGCAGGCCGAGGCGCTCGCCGGCTGCGCCCCGGCACAGTGCGACGC
>JALZKG010000263.1 GCA_030859365.1 Gemmatimonadota bacterium | reverse complement strand
GACTACTCCAAGGGACTTCCGGAGAAGTTCAAGGCGCTCGAGTTCCTGTGGGAGCGGTATCCCGAGTTCCGGGAGCGCTTCACCTTCATCCAGGTGGCCGTCCCGAGCCGCACCGACATCGAAGCGTACGACGAGCTGGCCCAAAAGGTCGACCGGCAGGTCTGGGAGATCAACGAGCGCTTCGGGACGGAGGGATGGAAGCCGATCCACCTGCTCAAGCAGTCGCTCCCCGCAGAGCGGCTTGCGCTGCTCTACCGCACCGCGGACCTGTGCATCGTCAGCTCGCTCCAGGACGGGATGAACCTGGTCGCCAAGGAGTACGTGGCCAGCCAGGCGGACCGCAGCGGCGTGCTGTTGCTGTCGCGCTTTGCCGGAGCGGCCGAGGAGATGCCGTCCGCCACGCTGATCAACCCGTACGACCCGGAGCAGTTCGCGCTGCAGATCCGCGACGCGCTGAACCTTCCCCCGGAAGAGCGCCGCGAGGCCATGCGGGAGCTCGGGCGGAGCGTGCGAAGCATCTTCGACTGGATGCACGACGTGTTCGCCGCGTGGGGGAGCATCGCGGCCGAGGCCGAGCCGGCGGACCCCGCCGAAGCGGGCGAGATGGCGGCGGCGCGCTAACGCGGTTCGGCGGTGAACTTCGCAAAGGGAACCTCCGCGCGCCGCAGGGCGATCTCCAGCGCCCCCTCCTCCTCCGGAAAGGTTTGGAGTGCCAGGTTGCACCGCGCCCTTGCGCCGGCCGGCGCGGGGACGACCTCCGCCGGAACTCCGGCCTCGTGCGCGACTTCCTCGGCCCAAAGGGCGTGGTGGGTCGTCGCAAAGGTGAACCAGATCGTGCTCGTCATCCGCGGCTGGCGAGTGGGAGGAAGGGCCGGGAGCAGCGCCCACGCCCTTGTGGCGCCGACGGCACGGATTCTACACTCGGAGCGGGTGCGATCTTCGCCCGTCCCACCACCTTCGGTCCGAATGCACTTGTTCCCGCCGGTTGACGAACAACTCGACGCTCTTGGCCGCGACGCTCTGGAGGTGCTCCCCGCGGGGGAGCTGGAGCGAAAGCTGGGCCGTTCCGCCGACACCGGGCAGCCTCTCCGGGTCAAGCAGGGGTTCGACCCCACGCGCCCGGACCTCCACATCGGGCACGCTGTCACGATACGCAAGCTCCGCACGTTTCAGGAGTTGGGGCACGAAGTCATCTTCGTGGTGGGCGATTACACCGCGCGCATCGGAGATCCAACGGGGCGCAACGAGCAGCGCCCCTCCCTGTCCGAGGCGGAGATCGCGGAGAACGCCCACACGTACCGGGAGCAGGTGTTCCGCATCCTGGATCCGAAACAAACCCGGGTGACGTACAACTCCGAGTGGCTCGCGCCGCTGCAGCTGGCGGAGCTGCTCCGGCTCACCGGGGAGTACACCGTGGCCCGCATGCTGGAGCGCGAGGACTTCGCCACGCGCCACCGGGAAGGGCGGCCGATCTCGCTGGTGGAGTTCATGTACCCGCTGCTGCAGGCGTACGACTCGGTGGTGCTCCGGGCGGACGTCGAGCTGGGAGGATCGGACCAGAAGTTCAACCTGTTGGTGGCCCGGCACATCCAGGAGCGATACGGACAGGAGCCGCAGGTATGTTTCTTGATGCCACTGCTGCGCGGCACCGACGGGGTGCAGAAGATGTCGAAGTCGTACGACAACTACGTGGGGCTGTCCGCCTCGCCGGAAGAGCAGTATGGTCGCACGATGTCCATCCCGGACGAGCTGCTGCCGGAATGGATCCGGCTGGCGTCGGGACTGAGCGGTGACGCTATGGACCATGCGCTCCGACGTGCCGGCGGCGAGCCGTACCCGGCCAAGCGGGCGCTGGCCCGGGCGATCGTGGCCACCTACCACGGCGGCGACGCGGCCGATGCGGCGGCGGCTCACTTCGACCGCGTCTTCCGCGAGCGCGCCGTCCCCGAGGAGGTGCCGGAGGTGGTCCTGTCGGCCGACGACGAGGCGCTGGCGGTGGAGGGAGGGATGGTGTGGCTTCCTCGGCTGCTGGTGCGGGCCGGGCTGGCGCCGTCCACCAGCCAGGCGGTGCGCCTGATGGAGCAGGGCGCGGTCTCGGTGGACGGGGAGCGGGTGGAAGGCCGCGACGTATCAGTTCACGCGAGCGGCGAATACCTGCTTCAGAAGGGAAAGCGCCACTTTGTGCGTACCCGCTTTCATGGCGCGCAAACGCTTCCCCGGCATACTTGACGCGGCGTCGCGGGATCGTTACGATGGCGGGATTGCGGCCAGGGTTGCCTCGGCAACCCTGAAAGGTTTCGGAACGGACGTTCGTAGGCAGCGCGGAAGGTGTCCGCGCCATTGTGCTGTTCACCTCAACCATGGAGGAACGCAGCGGAGCAGGTGCAGTCCCGCGGCGCCGTTCGGCGCCCGGCAGTTTTCGGGTCGCGGAACCACTCCGGCGGCCTCACTTCACCAAGCAGGACGGAGAAAGAATGCTCATGTCCAAACTACGTTGGCTGCTGCCGACAGCGCTGATGCTGGCGCTCGTCCCGGCCATGGCCGCCGCCCAGGAGACGGGCGTGGTGTCCGGCCGGGTCCTATCGGCAGAGGACGGGTCGCCATTGTCGGGTGCCCAGGTGGAAGTCCAGGGCACGGTGCGCCGTGCCGTGACGAACCAGCAGGGTCGCTACGAGATCACCGGGGTGCCGGTCGGCCGGCAGGCGATCAACGTTTCGCTGATCGGCCGCGCGGCTGGGAACCGAACCGTCACAGTCGCGGCGGGCGGAACCGTGACCGCGGACTTCACCCTCGCCGCCTCCGCGCTCCAGCTCGAGGGAATCGTGGTGAACGCCGTGACCGGCCGCGTGGAAAAGAAGCGCGAGCTGGGCACCAACACGGCCTCCATCCAGGTCGCGGAGATCGCCAAAGGACCGATCACCAAGTTCGCCGACGTGCTCACCGGCCGCACCGCGGGCGTGAACCTGCAGGGTGTCAGCGGAACGACGGGAACCTCGCAGAAGCTCCGCATTCGCGGCGCCAACAGTCTTTCCCTCTCGAACGAGCCGCTGATCTATGTGGACGGCGTGCTGTTCAGCAACTCGAAGGGGTTGAGCGTGGGCGTGGGCGGCCAGGACGTGTCGCGGCTCAACGACCTCAACTCCGAGGACATCGACAACGTCGAGGTCCTGAAGGGGCCTGCCGCTTCGGCACTGTACGGCACCGCCGCCGCCAATGGCGTAGTGCTGATTACCACGAAGCGCGGCCGCGCCGGGAGTACCGTCTACCGCGTCTACGCCGAAGGCGGGCGCCTGGAGCAGAAGACAAGCTTCCCGGCAAACTTCTTCACTGCACAGGTCAACGAGCCGAACGCGGACCTGTTCACGGCGGCAGGACGCGTGAACCGCCCGGCCGTCACCCCCTGCTCCAACGTGGAGGTGGCTACCATCAGCTCCACCACGGGCCAGCCGCTCTGCCGACAGGACCGGACCATCAGCTTCAACCCTCTCGAGGACTCTCGGATCAGCCCCTTCGACACGGGTGACCGGACCAAGTTTGGCTTCAGCGCGTCCGGCGGCTCGGAGGCGGTCACCTTTTTCCTTTCCGGTGACAAGGAGAACGAGACCGGCGTCATCGACTTCAACACGCTCGACAAGATCAACCTCCGCGCGAACCTGACCGCCAACCTGAACGACAAGTGGAACGCGCAGGTCACCACGGGCTACGTGAACAGCGACGTTGCACTAAACGCGAATGACAACAACATCTTCAGCCCCCTGATCAACGGCTTGCTGGGGCTGCCGTTGTTCCTGGATCCCGCGATCGACGCGGCGGAAAGACCGCGGGGGCGGCCGAGCTTCGGCTTCGGCTTCAACATCGACGATATCCGGGAGATCATCACCTTCCAGGAGGTCGACCGCTTTACCCTGGGACTGAACACGAACTACCGCCCGCTGACATGGCTATCCGCCAACGCCAACGTGGGTTTGGACTACTTCAGCCGCACCGATTCACGCACGCTGCAGCCGGGGCGTCTCCCCATCGCCGCCACCTTCACGCCGGGGCAGCGCTTCGCGCTCAACGCGGACAACTACACCTACACCGCGAACACTTCCGGCGTTGCGACGTTCGAGCTGTCGCCCAGCATCATCTCCACGTCCACTCTCGGCGCCAGCTACAACCGTGAGCTGTTCGAGAGCGTGTCGTGCTTCGGTGTGGGGATCGTCGAGGGGACGCGTTCCTGCAGCGCCACCAGTTCGCAGTTCAGTGTGGACGAAGGCTTCTCCGAGGTGATTACCGTGGGTGGGTTCTTCCAGCAGCAGTTCGCCTTCCGGGATCGCATCTTCCTTGCCGGATCGCTCCGGGGCGACAACAACAGCGCCTTCGGCTCCGATTTCGGCTTCATTTACTATCCGGGGGCGAGCCTCTCCTGGGTCGTCTCCGAGGAGCCGTTCTTTCCCACGAGCGGCTTCCTGAGCAACCTGCGCGTGCGTACGGCGCTCGGCAGTTCGGGGCTGCGTCCCAACTTCCGAAACGCCGTCACTTTGTTTGGGCCTGTCTCGGTGACCACAGATGCGGGAGATGTTTCCGGCGTGACGCTGTCCGCCACGGGCAATCCGGATCTGGAGCCCGAGCGTACCACCGAATTCGAGACCGGGCTGGACGCAGGGCTCTTCAACGATCGAGTTTCGGTGGAGTTCACCTACTTCAACAAGCGGTCCCAGGACGCGCTGATATCGCGCCGGCTGCCGCCGTCGTTCGGGCTGACGGGCAGCGTCTTCGACAACCTTGGCCAAATCCGCAACTGGGGGACCGAACTGGGGCTGGACGCCCGCGTGATCGAAGCCGACCGTGTCCGCTTCAACATGCGGCTTTCGGCGACCATTCTCGACAACGAGATCGAGGAACTGGGCCGCGGCGTCGAGCCGATCGTCTTCAACCGCGGTACCCAGCGGCACCAGGAGGGCTTCCCCCCCGGCGCCTTCTTTGCGCGGCCGTTCACCTTCAACGACGCCAACAACGACGGAAAGCTGTCGATCGATGAGGTGTCGTTCGATGCGACCCGGTTTACGGTGGTGCGCCGCACCGACCTGCAGGGGAACGTCATCACCGACACCATCCCCGAGGTGTTCGTGGGACGCTCTCTGCCGACCAACACCCAGGCGATCACGGCGAACCTCACGCTCTTCAAGTATCTCACCCTGACCTCGCTCTTCGAGCGTCGCGCGGGGATGCAGCAGGTCAACGACACCGAGTCGTTCCGTTGCGCAATCGGCTTCGGCCGCCGGAACAGTTCGGGGCAGGGCGGGTGCAACGCCTTGTTCAACCCGGACGCATCGCTGGACGAACAGGCGAGGTTCATCGCCGACCGCTTCCTCGGCACTCCGGCCGGTTACATCGAGGATGCGGACTTCGTCAAGTGGCGCGAGGCGTCCGTCGCACTGGGGATTCCGCCCACGATCTCGCGGCGCCTCCCCGTACTGGAGGGTGCCACGCTGACGTTCGCCGGACGCAACCTGAGGACCTGGACCGACTACACCGGTCTGGATCCGGAGATCAACGAATCCGGGGGGAGCAGCAACTTCACCCAGGGCGAATTCAACACGCAGCCGCCGGTGCGGTACTTCACCGCACGGCTGGACCTTACCTTCTGATACGGAGCGTAAACTCACATGTTCACATACAACAAGCGACGGAGGGGCCACTGGCCCCTCCGGGGGCTCGGGGTGGCGGGAGCGGCGCTGCTCGTTCCACTTGCTGCTTGCGACACCGAAGAGATCCTGAGGGTGGAGGATCCCACCTTCGCCTCGCCGGAGACGCTCAGTTCGGAGGCGGCCCTGCCGACGCTGATCGCGGGAGCCATCGGCGACTTCCAGGTTGGCTACAGCGGAGCCGGAGGAGACTCGTACCTTTCGGTGACGGGGCTGATCGCCGATGAGCTGTACTCCAGCGGCACCTTCCCCACGCGTACCGCGGTCGATCAGCGAGACCTGTTCCTTGGGGCGAGCGGCAACACCTCGGACGGCGCGTTCACCCTGCTACAGCGCGCGCGCACCTCGTTGAACACCGCGGCTCAGCGGGTCACGGAGGTGGGAAGCGCGCAGGATCCGCGGCTGGCGGAGCTGCGTTCGCTACAGGCCTTTACCTACGTGGCGCTCGGCGAGGCGTTCTGCTCCGGCATCCCGTTCAGCGATGCGCCCAACGCCACGCCCGGCGATCTGGGGCAGCCGCTCAGCACCGCTGAGACCTTCCAGGCGGCCGCTGGGTTCTTCGATCAGGCACTCGCCGTCAACTCCGGCTCCAATTTGGGCAAGGTGGGCAAGGCGCGGGCGCTACTCAACAACGGGCAGTACCAGGACGCGGCTGCGGCAGTCGCGGGAGTGCCTACGAGCTTCGTCTACTTCATTCGGCATTCTATCAACTCGGGGCGCCAGAACAACCCAATCTTTTCCCTGATGGCCAACCGCCGCTATGGGCAGTCGAACGACGAGGGCAATCCCGACGGACCGTTCGCCAACACGATCGGCGAGGGGGAAGGCCTGCCGTTCCGGGCCGCAATGGATCCGCGGACTCCGTTCACCGGGCCCGTCCCCGGCTTCGACCCGGTCATCCCGCAGTTCGTCAGCACGCTCTATCCCGATTTCGGCACGGATGTGCCGCTCGCCAGCGGAGTGGAGGCGCGGCTGATCGAGGCGGAGGCCGCGTTCCAGGCGGACAACTTCGACATGGCGCTGGGTATTCTTAATACCTTGCGTGCCAGCACGCCTGCGCTTCTGCAGGTGCTGTTCCCTGAGGCGCCCGCGGGGTTCGGGACGGCGCTTGCGCCGCTGACCGACCCCGGCACGTCCGCCGCGAGAGCGGACCTGATTTTCCGTGAACGCGGGTTCTGGCTCTATCTCACCGGACACCGGCAGGGTGACTTGCGCCGGCTGATCCGGCAGTACGGGCGCGCGCAGAGCAACGTTTTCCCGAGCGGCCCCTACTTCAAGGGTGGCGTCTATGGAAACGATGTGGCGTTCCCGATCCCCTTCGACGAGGTGAACAACACCAACTTCGATCTCGATCAGTGCAATACAAAGGCTGCGTAAACTTCGGTTGCTGAGACGGATGTAAATGAGGGGGCGTCGATCTGATCGACGCCCCCTCATTTACATCCGCCGCCGCGAAGCGTCAGAGGACGGGCACGCCCGTACGGACGACCACGGCTCCCGTGCCGGCGGGCGTTCCGAAACGTATCGTGGCTTGCGATCCGGAGAGCACCTGGATTGAGTGGATGGTTTCGGCCGGGATCTCCCGGAGGTAGGTCCAGTCCGCCATGTGAGTCCCATCCACCACTACCACGACCGCATTGCTGAGAAGCAAACTGCTCGCCCCGCGGTGTGTGATTCGCGCCTGATGATCACGGCTGTTGTGGCGAATGAGCAAGTGAGTTCCGCTCCTGCGAAGCGCATCCCACGCGTTGGTTGCGCCGGAACGCTGGATTTCCGCCGCCGTGATCATCCTGCCCTCAGGAGGGATGGCGGCGCGCGACGCCGAAGGGCGGACGGTGCTGCACCCTGTCGCCGCGAAGATCGCCCAGGCGGCGACGGAAGCACGCAACGGAGAGGATAACGGTAGAGGCATAATGACCTCCTGCAGAAGAGGGCCGGGAGACGTCTGCCCGGTAAAAGTGATTCCAGGTCCGATTGCCCGGAGGAGTCCGGCGGCTGTTCTGGGATCCATGGAGAATACCCCACTTTCACGTTAACGTCGCCCTCGCCCTTTCCGCAATGGCCCGCTCTGCGCGACATCCGTAGCCGCAGCTCCGCGCGCTCGCCCTACCACTCGGCCGGGGGCTATTCTCCCCGCCCCGAACCCGTCTCCACAACCCAGGCGCTTCCTTGCCAACCGTCGCCCTACCCACTCCGTACACCCTGGGGATCGAGGAGGAGTACCAGCTGGTCGAGCCGGAGAGCGGCGCTCTGCTGAGCCGCGCCCGGGCCGTGATCTCGGGCGGCTGGACCGGGGAGATCAAGCAAACAATGCAGGAAAACACCGTGGAGATCGGCACCCGCGTCTGCGCTGACGCCACCGAAGCCGCAGGCGAGGTGGCGCGGCTGCGGCTGCAGACCGCCGCCGCCGGCACCCACCCCTTCAGCCACTTGTCCGGACAGCGGTTCACCGACGATCCGGTGTACCAGGGGATCCGCGCCGAGTACCGGCGGATCGCCGAGTCGCAGAACATCTTCGGGATGCACGTTCACGTGGGCGTTCCCCCCGGAGCCGACGCGGCCCGGCTGATGAACGCCGTGCGCCTGTACCTCCCGCACCTGCTGGCGCTCGCCGCCTGATCGCCCATGAGACGTGGCCTGCGCCTGCGGCGCTATGGCCCGGCTCACCCCGGAAGGGGAACGGCTTAAGATCTGGATCGAAGGGGCTGCCCGGATTCTACAGCAACAACTTGACACAACTGTTGCGCCTATCGCGTTGCCTTGCCCGCGCCAGAGAATTGCCGTATGCCGTCTGTCATTTTTTCACTCGGTTCGAACTCAGGTGCCTCTCATGCGGCGCTGACGGAGGCGGCATCGATGCTCTCCGTGCTCTGCACTGAAATGGAAATGTCCGGAGTCTACCGATCAGCTCCCGTGGGGGGTCCTGATCAGCCCGACTTCCTCAACCTGGCTTGCGTCGGGCACGCCGGCGTGCTGCCACATCAACTTCTTCATGCGATTCAGGAAATCGAGATCGCCCTCGGCCGCACCCGCCCCTTCCCGAACGCCCCCCGCACCATCGACATCGACATCCTCGCATACGGAGACCTGGTTCTCGACACGCCGGAGCTCACCATCCCCCACCCCCGGATGACGCAGCGCGCCTTCGTGCTGATGCCCCTCGTGGAGATCGCGCCCGACTGGCGCCACCCCGTGCTCGGGACAACCGCTCGCCAGATCCTGGCGGATGCCGGCCCCCTGGAGCGGATCGCGCGGATCGGGCCTCCGCCGCGGCTCTGATTCCGCTACGCCATCGCATCGGCCAGGAGCTTCGCTTGCTGCTGCCCCACGCTGCGGCTATATCTCCCGGACGACCGGCACCACGCTGCGATCGTTGCTTCTCGAGCAGGAAGACCCATGACCCTCTCCCAGCCGGACAGCTACACCCTCGGCGTGGAGGAAGAGTACCAGCTGGTGGACGGCGCCACGGGTGCGCTCCGCAGCCGCGCCCGCGCCGTGATCGCCGGCGACTGGACGGGGGAGATCAAACCGGAGATGCAGGAAAACACCGTCGAGGTGGAGACGGAGGTGTGCACGAGCGCGGCGGAGGCGGGACGCGAGCTCGCCCGGCTGCGGCTGCAGACCGCGACCGCGGCGGAGGCTTCGGGAGCCCGGATCGTGGCCGCGGGAACGCACCCTTTCAGCCACTGGAGCGGTCAGCGTTTCACCGACCAGCCGGTCTATCAAACGCTGCGCGCCGAGTACCGGCGGCTGGCGGAGTCACAGAACATCTTCGGGATGCACATCCACGTCGGGCTCCCCCCCGGTGTCGACGCCGTGCCGCTGATGAACGTGGCCCGGCTCGCCCTGCCCGCGCTGCTCGCGCTGTCCGCCAGCTCGCCCTTTTTTCTCGGGGAAGACACCGGGTATGCGTCCTACCGCTCCATTCTGTGGCGGCGTTGGCCGCGCGCCGGGGCACCGCCCCGCTTCGGGAGCCAGGGCGAGTTTGAGGCGCTGGTGCGAACGCTGATCGAGACGGGTCAGATCGACGCCCCCGGGCGGATCTACTGGGATCTGCGTCCGCACCATCGTTTCCCTACGCTGGAGTTCCGGGTGGCGGACGTGACGCCGCGGGTGGAGGACGCCGTGCTGGTGGCGGCGCTCGCCCGGAGCGTGGTCGCCGCCGCGGCGGAGGGGGTGCTGCGCGAACCGTCGCTCCCCGACTCGCACCTGCACTCGCTGCTCGGGGAGGGTGCCTGGCGCGCGTCGCGGGATGCGCTGGACGCGCGGTGGGTGGATCTGCTGGACGGTGAGCCCAGGGTCCGCTCCGCGCGCGACACGCTGCTGCGGCTGGCGGAGCGCCTGCAACCGGTGGCGGAGCGGCTGGGGGATGGCGAGGTGCTCGCCACCCTTCCCGCCGCGCTGGGGCGGGGCGGGGCGGCACGGCGGACACGAGAGCGCAACCAGACGGTGGGAGGAGACATGGCGGAGACGGTGATGTGGCTCGCGGAGGAGACCGTCCAGGGAACCGGACTGGACCGTCGGCGGGAGCAGCGGCTGGAAGGGGCGGCGTGAGCGCCCCGCACCGGGTCGCGGTTCCCTCCGGCGCGCGCGCGGAGCCGGGGTACGAGATCCTGATCGGCGCGGGGGTGTGGGAGGCGCTCCCCCAGATCATCGAGCGGCACTGTCCCGCGCACCGGTATGCGGTCGTCAGCGACGATCGGGTGGCGGCGCTGTATGCGGTGCGCCTGCTGCGAACGCTGCACGCGGCCGGCCACCGCGCCGACGTCTTCGCCTTTCCCGCCGGAGAGGCGCACAAGACGCGGGACACGTGGGCGTCGCTCTCCGACGCGATGCTGGAGGCGGGTATCGGGCGGGACTCGGTGGTGATCGCGCTGGGGGGCGGGGTCCCGGGCGATCTGGGCGGGTTCATCGCCGCCACCTACATGCGGGGGCTTCCCGTCGTGCAGGTGCCCACCACTCTGCTGGCGATGATCGACGCGTCGGTCGGCGGCAAGACGGGGGTGGATACGCCCGCCGGCAAGAACCTGATCGGGGCGTTTCACCGTCCTCGCGCGGTGGTGATCGACCCCGAGCTGCTCGCCACGCTGCCGGACGAGCAGCTGCGCGCCGGGTTCGCGGAGGCGGTCAAGCACGCGGCGATCGCCGACGCGGAGTACCTGGGGTGGATGGAGGATTCGGTGGAGGCGCTGCTCGCCGGAGATCCGGCGGCGCTGGCGCAGCTGATCCTCCGCTCCGTGGAGATCAAGGCAGAGATCGTCGCCCGGGACGAGCGGGAGGCGGGTCCGCGCGCGGCGCTCAACTTTGGTCACACGGTGGCGCACGCGCTGGAGCTGCTCTCCGGCTACGGGATGCTGCACGGGCAGGCCGTCGCGATCGGGATGGTGGTGGAGGCGCGCGCCGGCGAGCGGGCCGGCGTTACCGCGCCGGGTACCGCGGAACGGCTGCGGCGCCTGCTGGGCCGTCTCGGGTTGCCGACCAGCGTGCCCCCGGAGCTTTCGGCAGACGAAGTCGTCGTGCAGACGGGGGGCGACAAGAAGGCGCGGCAGGGGAGAACGGAGTACGCGCTGGTGGAGCGGATCGGGAGTCCGGCGACCACGGCGGGGCGCTGGGCCACGCCGGTGGCGGGGGAGGTGGTGCGGGCGGCGATGGTCGGCTGAAGCGCTACCCGGCGAGCATGTCACGCATGCGGGAAAAAAACTCGCTCTTCATCTCCCGGCTGTCCTCCTCCGAAAGGGAGGTGCGCGCTCCGGGGGAGCGGATCTCCAGCAGATCCGGGGGGATCTCCCGCAGAAATCGCGATGGCTGCCGGGGTGCGGACTCGCCGCCGCGTCGCCGGGTGGCGCACCCCGAAAGGGTGAGGCGGTGGCGGGCCCGCGTCACCCCTACGTAGAAGAGCCGCCGCTCCTCTGCGATCGGATCCGGCGACCCCCACTCGTCGCCCGCCGCGTGGACGCTGCGCAGGTGCGGCAGGATCTCCTCCTCGAGGCCCACCAGGAAGACGTGGGTGAACTCGAGCCCCTTGGCGCTGTGGAGCGTCATCAGGGTGACGCGGTCGTCTTCCTCGTCCCGGGCGTTCTTGCGTGACGGTCCGTCTTCCGCGTTCTCCGTGAGCGAGGCCCGCTCCAGAAAGCCGAGGAGCGACGGCGGCTGCCACTCCGCCTCTTCGTCCGGAAGCGGCTGCTCGGCCCAGGTGCGCTGCTCGTAACGGCCGATGGACGCGACAAAGTCGCGCACGTTGTCGACGCGGATCTCGGCCACACGCTCCGACCTGTTCTCGGTCCGGATCGCCTCCTCCAGGCGGATGCGGGCGAGAAGGGCGTCCGCCCACCCCTGCAGCGGTGCGCCGCCCGCCGCCGCCCTCTCCAGCGCCCGCAGCTCGTCGTGCGCTTCGCTCACCAGGCGGACGAAGCGCTCGGTCGCATCGCGCTGCGCCGCCGATACGCCCTGGACCTCCGCGGAACGCTGGAGTGTGCTCCACAGGGGCTCCCGTCGCTCGCGGGCCGCCTCCACCAGACGGAGCAGCGTCGTGCGCCCGATCCCTCGCACCGGGTAGTTGACGACCCGGCGCAGCGACACCTCGTCGCGCGGGTTGAGCACCAGGCGCAGGTACGCCGCGGCGTCCGCGACCTCCTTGCGGTCGAAGTACGAGGTGCCGCCCACCACCCGGTAGGGGATGTTGGCCGCCCGCAGCGCTTCCTCCAGCGGGCGCGACTGCAGGTTGGTCCGGTACAGCACGCCGAAGTCGCTCCAGTGGAGCTTTTCGTGGTAGCGGCGTACGCCGATCTCCCGCGCCACCATCTCCGCCTCCTCCTCCTCGGCGGGGCGGGCGGCGCCGGCAAACTCCCACAGGTCGATCTTGGGACCCGGACCGTTGGCGGTGCGCAGCGTCTTCGCCTTCCGGGAGGGGTTGTGGGCGATCACGCCGTTGGCCGCGTCCAGGATCCGCTGGGTGGAGCGGTAGTTTTCCTCCAGCACCACCAGCCGGGCGCCGGTGAAGTGGCGCTCGAACTCCAGGATGTTGCGGACGTCGGCGCCCCGCCAGGCGTAGATCGACTGGTCGTCGTCGCCCACGACGCACAGATTCCGCCGGGGGCCGGCGAGCAGCCGTGCCATCTCCAGCTGCGCCCCGTTGGTGTCCTGGTATTCGTCGATCATCAGGTAGTGCCAGCGCTTCCACAGCGCTTCGCGGACCTCCGCATGATCGCGGAGCAGCGTCACGGGCAGGAGGAGGAGGTCGTCGAAGTCGCAGGCTCCGGCCGCGCGCAGCGCCTGCTCGTAGCGCGGGTACACGTCGGCGGCGAGCACGGCGTAGTCGTCGTCGCGGTTGTCCCGCGTGCGCCCCGCCGCCACCTCGCGGGCCGCCTCGTCCGGGGTGACCAGCGCGTTCTTCCACGAGGAGATCTGATACAGGACCCGCTTCGGGTCCCAGCGGTCCTCCCCGGCGGTGGCGGCGACGTGCACCTCTTCCGCTATGATGCGCCGCACGGTGGCGGCCTGGTCTCCGGTTCCGTAGATGGAGAAGGCGTCCGGCAGCCCCAGCCGCGCTCCGTGCTCGCGGAGGATCCGCGCGCCGAGGGAGTGAAAAGTCGAAAGCGTCACCCCTCGCGCCTCCTTCCCGACCACCGCGGCCACCCGCTCGCGCATCTCGGCCGCCGCGCGGTTGGTGAAGGTGACCGCCAGGAGGTTGCGGGGGGCGACACCGCACCCGCGCAGCAGGTGGGCGATGCGGAACACGAGGGTGCGGGTCTTCCCGGAGCCGGCGCCGGCCAGAATCAGAACCGGGCCGTCCGTGGCGAGCGCCGCCTCGCGCTGCTCGGCGTTCAGCTCGCGGAGGTAGTGCGGGAGGTGCAAGGAGGGGGAACGGTACACGGGGCGGGAGCGGGCGAGCCGGAAGATAGAGGCCTTCCCAGCGGGTGTCAAAAGTTTGACGGCTCTTCCCGCGGCCGCTATGTTTCGGTGTTTTGAAGGCCCGATTTCCCCGGACGGACTATGAATGGCGCTTCGTGACCGCTTCCGCGGGCTCTCCGTGGCGGACAGCATCGCTGTCCGTGCCGAGGAGAGTCCCGGGCGGCCGTTTCTGGTTTTCGGTGACCGTCGACTGACGTATGCGGACGTCGACGGCGAGGCGTCTTCGCTTGCGGCTTCGCTCTCCGGTATGGGGGTGGAGCCGGGGGACCGCGTCGCCCTGGCGCTTCCGAACTGGCCGGAGCTGGTGGTTGCGATCTTCGCGGCCGCGAAGCTGGGCGCCGTGGTCGTCCCGCTCAACCCGCGCTTCACCACCCACGAGCTGCAGTACATGCTCCGGCACTCCGAGACGACGGTGGTCGTCGCGGCGGAGCACTTCGGAGGCGTCGACTACCTGGCCCGCTTCGAGAGCTTTCTCGTCACCCTGCCGGATCTGCAGTACGTGGTGTCGGTGGGGGAGGACGACCTCTGGTACGACGACCGGATCTTCCAGTGGGCGGAGCTGGTGGCGCGTGGAGCGGGAGGTGATCTTCCGCGTCCGCGGATCGACCCCGAGCGGGACCTGTTCGCCATCCTCTATACCTCGGGGACGATGGGGAAGCCCAAGGGGGTTTCGCTCACCCATCGCAACCTGCTGGACACGGCGGCCGCGACCGTGGAGGCGGTGGGGATCGGGCCGGAGGACGTCGTCTTCGGCCTGTCCACCCTGTTCAACGTCTTCGGACTGGGGACCGGGGTGCTGGGGACGCTGGTCGCCGGTGCGTCGCTGGTGCTGCAGGAGGAGACGGACCCGGCCGCGGCGCTGGAGATCATGGAGCGTGAGCGGGTCACGGTCCACCACGGGGTGCCCACCGCCTTCGTCACGGAGCTGCGGGAACCGGGGCGCCAGGGGCGGGACCTGTCGGCGCTCCGCACCGGGCTGATCGCGGGAGCCCCGGTGAGCGAGGAGTTGGTCGAGCGGATCCAGCGCGAGATGGTCCCCGGGATTCGCATCGGCTACGGGCTGACCGAGACCGGGCCGACGGTGTCGGTCACCGTCACCTCCGACTCGCCGGGAAAGCAGCGCGGGACGGTGGGGCGGCCGCTCCCCGGCACCGAGGTGCGGGTGCTCGACGTGGACGGCTCCGAACTGCCGGCGGAGTCGCTCGGGGAGATCGCCGTCCGCGGGCCGGGGGTGATGCGCGGCTACTACCGGCAGCCGGGGGAAACGGGGCAGGTGATGACCCGGGACGGGTTCTTCTGCACCGGCGACCTGGGGATGGTGGACGACGAGGGGTACCTCCACGTCATCGGGCGCCGCAAGGAGATGATCATCCGGGGCGGCTTCAACGTCTACCCGCGCGAGGTGGAGGACCGGCTCCACGCCCATCCCGCGGTGCTAGAGGTCGCGGTGGTCGGGCTCCCGCACGAGATCCTCGGCGAGGTTTCCTGCGCCTGCATCGTCGCGGCGGAGGGCGCCATCGTGACGGGGCCGGAGATCAAGCAGTTCTGCAGCGAGGTGATGGCGGACTACAAGGTGCCCGACCTGGTCCGCTTCCTCGACGACTTCCCGATGACCGGGAGCGGCAAGATCCGCCGCGTGGAGCTCGCGCGCATGATCAGCGCCGAAGAATCGAGCCGGCGGACATGAGCCCGCCCGGCAGCCACGTTCCACGAGACCCCTCCCGCCGTCCCCCCTCGCCGCGCACCGCGCGGTCCGGGGCGAGGCGGAGAGGTCTCGTCACATACACACGGACCGAACCCACGAGATGAATTCCTACATGACACGCGGCGCACCGTACACCGCGCCTCCTTCCCCGTACAACGCGCCCAACGCGGCGCTCCTGATCGACTTCGACAACGTCACCATGGGGATCCGTAGCGACCTGGGCAAGGAGCTCAAGGCGCTGCTCAACTCCGACGTGATCCGCGGCAAGGTAGCGGTGCAGCGGGCGTACGCCGACTGGCGTCGCTACCCGCAGTACATCGTGCCGCTCGCGGAGTCGTCCATCGACCTGATCTTCGCCCCGGCGTATGGCACGTCGAAAAAGAACGCGACGGATCTGCGCATGGCCATCGACGCCATGGAGCTGGTCTTTATCCGCCCGGAGATCGGCACCTTCATCCTGCTCACCGGCGACTCGGACTTTTCCTCCTGCGTGCTCAAGCTGAAGGAGTACGGCAAGTACGTGATCGGGGTGGGGATGCGCGAGTCCTCCAGCGACCTGCTGATCCAGAACTGCGATGAGTACTACTCGTACCACGCGCTCTCCGGCCTCACCCGCGCCGGTTCGGAAGAGGGAGTTCGGGAAGATCCCTGGACGCTGGTGGAGCGCGCCGTGAAGCAGATGGCCACGAACCGCGACGCGATGCGCACCGACCGGCTCAAGCAGGTGATGATCGATCTGGACTCCGGCTTCGACGAGAAGAAGCTGGGGTACAGCAAGTTCAGCCGCTTCGTCACCGACGCCGCCGCCAAGGGCCTCATCGCCCTGCGCCGGGGAGAGAACGGCCAGCACGAGGTGATGGTGCCGGGCGACGAAGGTTCCCGGGAGTCAGCGGCGGAAGCACGCACCGAGGCAGGCTCCTCCGATCGCCCGCGCCGCAACGGGCGCCGGGGGGGACGGAGTGGACGGCCGGAGCCCTCGCTCCCGGCACCGCAGCCCATCGTGGCCGCCGAAGCTGCCGCGGAGGAAGGCGACGCGGAGCCGTCGGCTCCAGAGTCGGCTCCAGAGTCGATGCCGGAGCCGATATCCACACCGGAGCCGAGGCCACAGCCCGCCGGGACGGCCGCGGGGCCGTCGATGACCGAACTGGAGGGTGCCTATGCGCTGCTGCAGCACGCGGTCCGCGGCATGGGACGTGGAGGTCAGCGCGACGGAGAGGTGAAGCGGAAGATGATGGAGCTGGTACCCGGCTTCGACGAGGGAGCGTTCGGCTTCAGCAAGTTCAGCCGCTTTCTCCGCGAGGCGCACGAGGCGGAGGTCGTGGATCTGCTGCGCCAGGACGACGGCTCGTACGAGGTGAGCCTCACCGCGGGCGGCAAGCGCCTCCCGGCGCCCGCGGTGGGCGGGGTTTCGGCGACTCCCCCCCCGGACGCCGCGACCGATGGAGGTGCTGAAGCCGAAGACGAGCAGCCCGCGGAGCGGGCCGGGCGCGGACGCGGGAGACGCGGACGGCGCGGTGGCACCGCCGCAGAAGCGCCGCCCGCTCTTCTTCCGGGGCAGGCGGTGGCCGTGGAGTCCGACGCTCCCGTCGCAGGCGAGGAGGAGGTGGAGCCAGCTGCCGATTCCGAGGCTGCGGCGGCACCGGCGGTCCCCACGGACGCGGCGACGGCCGAACAGCCCGCACCCGCCGCCCGGGTAAGCATTCGCGGACGGCGCGGCTCGCGCGGCCGCGGCGCCCCCGCCGACGCCCCTCCGCCGCTGCTCCCCGGTCAGGTGGTCGCAACCCCTTCGTCGGCCGCCTCGGAGCCGCAGGCTCCTGCTCCTGAGCCGGCAGGGACGGTTCAACCCTCGGAGCCCGGCCAGCCAGAGGGGGAGGCTCCGGCGAAGCGCCCCCGCCCGCGAGGGCGGAAAAAGGCCGCTCCACAGGCCGCTCCCTCCGAGCCAGCGTTCGATGCCGCCGCGCTGCAGCTCCCCAGCGACGCGGCAGCCGTCCGGGCATATCTGACCAACCGCTACCGTGGAGTGGGCGCCAAGACCGCGGACGCATTGACCACGGCGTTTGGAGCCGACGTCTTCCAGGCCATGCAGATGGAGCCCCAGCGGGTGCGCGAGGCCCTCGGTGACCGCCGGGCGAACACCCTGCTGGAGCAGTGGGGCACCGACTTCGCGCGCCGCAGCGGGAGCGACGGCGCCGCGGCGTCCGAAGTCTCTGCCGACGACGCTGCCCTCCCGATGGATGCAGCGCCTGCCGAGGACGAGGGCGGAGCGACCAGGGCGCGGCGGCGCGGCGGTCGAGGGCGTGGACGCGGCAAAAAAGACCAGCCCGCCACCGCGTGACGCCGACCGCCTCCGAAGACGCCGCGCCCGAGACGCTTCGGGCGCGGCGTTCGGCTTCTCCGGATCTCCCGTTTCCGCCGGAGTACTACGACAGGCCCGCGGAACAGGTCGCCCGGGATCTCCTGGGAGCCCGGCTCGTGTCGGAGCTGGGTGGGGTGCGCTGCATGTGCGAGATCGTGGAAACCGAAGCGTACGTGGGGCCGCACGACGACGCCTCCCACGCCCACGTCCGCCTGGGCGTCACCCCGCGCAACCGGGCGATGTTCGGCCCGCCAGGACGGGCGTACGTGTACCGCATCTACGGGATCCACTGGTGCCTGAACGCGGTCACCGGACCGCCGGGCTTTCCGGCGGCGGTGCTGGTCCGGGCCGCGCGCCCGCTGCAAGGGGAGGATGGGATGGCGGCTCGCCGGCCGGGGAGGGCCGAGCGGGATTGGCTCCGTGGGCCCGGCAAGCTGACCCAGGCGCTAGGGATCGACGGAGACCGCAACGGCCACCCGTTGGACCAGCCTCCGCTCCGGATCATCCCTGGCCGTTCCGTCGCCGACGCGGAGCTTCGCGTGGGACCCCGGATCGGGATCACCCGTGCGGCCGACTGGCCGCTCCGCTTCTGGATCGGCGGCAGCCACTGGGTGTCCAGACACGCTTGAGCGCAGGGGAGCAGCCATGATGCAGGGCGACAACCTGATGGACTTCGCCGCGGATCTGCTGGTGCGCGCCGGAGAGATCCCCCGCGCCCACTTCCGCCGCACGGAGACGGAGTTCAAGGGCGATGGGACCGAGGTCACGGAGGCGGACCGTGCCACGGAGCGGTGGATCCGCCAGGCGCTGCAGGAGCGCTTTCCGGACGACGGCATTCTCGGGGAGGAGGCCGGAGAGCGCGCTTCACGGAGCGGCCGCCGCTGGATCGTGGACCCCATCGACGGAACCCGCTCGTTCTGCTCGGGCGTCCCCCTCTACGGGATGCTGCTCGCGCTGGAGGTGGAGGGCACCACGACGCTGGGGTGCTGCCACTTTCCGGAGCTGGAGGAGACGATCGTCGCGGCGCGAGGTGCGGGTGCCTGGTGGAACGGGCGGCGCGCCCGGGTTTCCGCCTGCGACGACCTCGGCGCGGCTCGCCTGGTCAGCGCCGGGTGGGAGTACTGGCGCGACCGGGGGACGGAGCCGATGCGCCGCGGCGCCGTCCGGCTGGCGGACGCCGTCCGCTTCGCCCGGACGTGGGGCGACTGCTTCGGCTACGCCC
>JALZKG010000262.1 GCA_030859365.1 Gemmatimonadota bacterium | reverse complement strand
CGCTCGCAACCGAGCAGCCCCACGCCTCGCGGCGAGATCACTTCGAGGAGCTGTATCAGCGGCATGGGGAGCCGTGGGAATACAGCCGGTTCGCCGCGGAGGTCCTGCGGCACGACCTCGTGGTCGGAACCGCGCAGGGGCTCCACCCTCCCCCCGCGACCCCGCGTGCTCGACGTCGGGTGCAGCCTGGGGCAGCTCACCTCGCGGTTGGGAGCCCTCACCCCGGACGTTCACGCCGTCGACATCTCTCCCACCGCCGTGCGCCAGGCGCGCACCCGCTGCCGGACGAGCGAAGGGGCCGCGACCTTCCGCTTCTACGCCGCGAGCGCCACCGAGCTTCCATTCGCTCCCGAAAGGTTCGATCTGGTGCTGCTCTGCGACGGCCTCCTCAGCTGGCGCCTCCCTCCCGAGGAGCAGGAGGCGGTGCTCCGCGACGTGTACCGCATTACCGTGCCCGGTGGCTGGGTCCTGCTTACGGACGCCCTGAAAACGCCGCAGATCGAGCCGTTCGTCGAGCGGGCGGGTCGCAGCCCCTTCGACTTCGCTCCGGTTCGCTACCTGAACGACCGGCTCTGGTACTCACTGGAGCGCGCCACCCGCCCGGTGCAGGAGTGGCGCGTGACGCGGGCGGCGCTGGCGAGCCGCACACTCGCCCGGCTCCTCATGCCGCTTTCAGCCCTCGCGCGGGTGCGCGGAACCAAGCACGTCTGCCTGGTGGGGCGAAAGCCGGCGGGGGAGGGCGGCGGCCGGTGACCCGCGCGGGGAGTGGCCGGCCCATCCCCATCCTGATGTACCACAACGTGGGGCCGCCCCCGCCCGGAGCGCATCTGCCCAGCCTGTACGTCACCCCCGCGCAGCTCGCCCGGCACTTCGAGCTGCTGCGCCTGATGGGCTTCCGCGAAATCTCCATGAGCGACGCCCTGCCCTACCTGCGGGGCGAGCGCGGCGGCCGGGTGGCCGTGCTCACCTTTGACGACGGCTACCGGGACAACCTGGAGCATGCGCTCCCGCTGCTGAGGAGGTTCGGCTTCGGAGCCACCTGCTACGTCCCGAGCGGCGCCCTCGGGCGGTTCAACCTGTGGGACGCGGAGCTGCTGAACGTGCGCAAGCCGGTCATGGACGCCGGGGAGCTGCGCGCGTGGGTGGCCGAGGGACTGGAGATCGGGGCACACTCGCGCAGCCACCCGCGCCTTTCCACCTGCCCGCCGGAGCGGCTCCGCGGCGAGGTGCGTGGCAGCAAGGAGGACCTCCAGGATCTGCTCGGGTGCGAGGTGAGCCAGTTCTGCTACCCCTTCGGCGACTACGACGCGCGGGTGCTGGGGGAGGTGCGGGAGGCGGGCTTTGTGGCCGCCACCGCCATGCGGAGGGGGCGAGCACGGCCCGGGGACGATCCGCTTCAGCTGCGTCGGGTGCTGGTCCGTGGAACCGAGGGGATCGGCAAGCTTCTCCTCAAGCTGGCGACACCCTACGAGGACCGCCGCGGCCAGGATCTCACCGGCTCCTGATCACCTCCCGCAGGAGCCGGTCGTGCTCGTCCAGCATCCGCTCGGCGGAAAAGCGACTGCGTGCCGCGGCGTGTCCTGCTTCGCCCATCCTCCGGCGCAGCGCGGGATCGGAGCCGAGGCGGAGCATCGCGGCCGCGAGGGCCGCGGGATCGCGGGGCGGGACAAGCAGCCCCTCCACGCCGTCCGTCACGATCTCCGGGATCGCGCTAGTGTCCGAAGCGATCACCGCGGCGCCCGCGGCCATGGCTTCGACCAGAACCAGGCCGAAGCCCTCGCGGTGCGAGGGGAGGACCAGGACATCGAGCGCTTTCATCAGCGCGGGGATCTCCTGCTGGAAGTCCCGCCAGGTCACGCAGGGATCTCCACGCAGCCCTCCACGCTCCTCCGGATCTCCCGGGAGCCCGGCCACCACGAGACGCGCCCCCGGAAGCGCCGCGGCCACGGTGGGCCATGCCGCGGCCAGCTCCTGGACCCCCTTCGCCCGCTCCCAGCGGCCGACAAAGCCGAACACCGTCGCGCCCGCCGGGAACCCGAGCCGCGCCGGCGGGGCCTCCGCGAAGCACCGCACGTCGATCCCGTTCGGCACCACCGCCACCCGACGCGGATCGATCCACCCGGCGGCGCTCAGCACCGTGCGCCGGGACGCCTCCGAGTTGACGACATGGAGAACGGGCACCGACCCGAAGAGGAGGCGGTCGAGGGGGCGGTCTGGATAGGGGATGTTGAACTCGTGCCGGTGCACGACCGGGATCCCGAGCAGGCGCGCGGCCGCTCCGGTCCATCCCGGCTCCTTCATGGTGTTTCCGATCACCGCGTCCGGACGATGCCGCCGGAGCGCCCGCGCGCAGCGAGCGAGGGTGAGGGGATGGAGCCGCTCGCCCCCGAGAATCGGCTCGCAAGGAATCTCCTCCGCCAGCCGCCGGTGCAGCGGAGACTCTCGGCGGCAGAAGCAGACCACCTGGTGGCCGCGGCAAGCGAGGCCCCGCGCGAGCGATTCCGCCATCGCTTCCAGCCCGCCCCACGTCCGCGAGCCGCTGCTGAGGACCAACCTCACAGCCGCGCCACCGCCTCGCGGAGTGCCTGGTGCACTTCGGCAGGCGGGATCCGCCGCACGCAAAACATGTTGTAGGCGCTCGGCGAGCGGCACAATCCCGGAAAAGGGCAGGGGTGGCAGGGCATCGGCGGCCGCAGGACGGCGCTCGCCACCCCGAGCGGGCGCCACTGCGCGGGGGGACTCGCCCCAAAAAGCGCCACGACCGGCGTTCCCACCGCGGCCGCCACGTGCATGGGCCCGCTGTCGTGGCCGAAGAACAGGTCCGCCTGCGCGAGGGTCGCGGCCAGCTCCGCCACCGAGTGCGTTTCCAGGACCCGCTCGGACTCGGATCGCATCAGGGAACGGAGGGTGCAAAGCGCAGGGGCTTCCCGCGCTCCGCCGAGCAGGAGCACCCGGGCACCCAGCTCCGTCTGGAGCAGGTCGCAGGCGGCCGCGAACTCTTCCAGAGGCCAGCACTTGTTGGCGGAGCTCGCGCCCGGGTGGCAGGCCACCAGCGGCCGGGCGGGGTCCCGGATCTCCCCGACGGCAGCGCGGCCGGGCTCCACCGCGATGGAGCGGGTGACCACCGGCATCCCAGCCGCGCGGAGCGGAGCCAGGTGGAGGTCCAGCGCGTGGTCAGGCTCGCCGTCGCCCTCCCGCCAGGGCGCGGTGTGCGTGTACACGCGGTGGCGAAGCCGCGCCGGTCCCTTCACGAACCCCACCCTCCACCGGGCGCCGATCAGCGAGCAGAGCATGCTGGAGCGGTCCGTCTGCATCAGATCGAAGACGAGGTCGTAGCGCTCCGCCCGCAGCTTCCGGATCACCCCGGCCCACCGGGCGAAAAAGGATCGGCGGCTCCCCGTGCGCCGGCGGGGAATCTCCACGATCGCGGAGATCTCCGGCGCGAGCGAGAGCAGATCCCGCTTCCCCTCCAGACACACCGCGGTGATCCGTGCCTCCGGCTGCCAGCTCCGCAGGTTCCGGAAGACCGGTCCGGTGAGGATCATGTCGCCCAGCAGCGGCCGGCAGAGCACCAGAATCCTGCTCAGCTCCCCCGCGGGAACGGGCTTGCTCTTCACGCCCGGAGAAGCGCGCCGCGCGTGGCGGCCAGCACGGCGTCGGCGGTGATCCGCCGCGTGCACCAGGTGTGGTCGGGGTTGGGCGACCGGCAGAGTTCCGGAAAGGCGCATGGGCAGGGCATCTCCGGCCGCACGACCATGTGCTCCTCGCCCAGCGGCCTCCACTGCGCCGGGAGCGCCGCCCCGAAGAGGACGACGGCGCGCGTCCCCACCGCCGCCGCCAGATGGGCCGGTCCGCTGTCGATGCCGACGAAGAGATCAGCCCGCGCAAGCAGCGCGGCGAGCTGCCGCACGCTCACCCGCTCTTCCAGGCGTGGAACCGGGCTTCGCAGCGAGGCAACGATCTCCGCCAGCACCCCGGCCTCCCGCGGGCCGCCCAGCAGGAGCACGCGCGCGCCCTCGGCTCGGAGGGCGTCGCACACGGCGGCGAACCGCTCCGGCTGCCAGTTGCGGTTCGCCGTCCCGGCACCGGGGTGGACAAGGACCAGCGACCCACCGCGGTCGGCAAGGAGCCCGTCGAGCCGCACCGCGGCCTCGGCGGCCTCGGCGGGGGTGACGCTCACTCGGATCGACCGGGTCCGCACCGGCATCCCGATTTCGGCTAGCGGCATCAGGAACAGCTCCCCCATGTGGGTGCATCCCAGATCGGCTCGCCAGTCAGACACGTGTGTGTAGAAGCGATGACGGATCCCCGGCTTCTGTCGCACATATCCGACCCGCAGCGGGGCGCCCGCCGCGACGAGCACCGCCAGCGACCGCTCCGTCTGCATCAGGTCGTAGACGAGATCGAAGCGCTCGCGGCGGACGCGCCGGAGCAGGTTGATCCACTCCCGCAGCGGCCCGCGGCGCCCCGGAAGCCGCCGGCGCGGGATCGCGATAACCTCGTCGATCTCGTCGAAGAAAGAAAGTGGCTCGGCGTTCTCCGGGTAGGTGGCCGCGACCAGCAAGGCATCCGGCTCCCAGGCCCGCAGGTTGCGGAAGACCGGGCCGGAAAGGATGAGGTCTCCCAGATACTGTCGGCACAGCACGAGGATCCTGGGGCTCCTTCCCTGCTCGCTCATGCGCCTATCGGGGGTACCCGCCGCGAGCCAGCCGCCGTATCCGAGCCCATACGCGATCCCATGCTTCCACCGAGCCTTCAGGCCGCCGTACGGCGCAGCATGGATACCGCGGCATCCACTACCTCGGCGGGCTGCACCGCATCCAGGCTCCGGGCCTCCAGCTCCGGTGTCATCCTCGCTCCGAGGGGAAATCCCGCCGGACGGCGCTGCAGGTAGCGGTGCGGCACGGCCGCGGTCTCGTCGGTCCAGATCGGGCCCAATGGGTAGCGAATGACGGTAAGCGTGGGTGTGCCCGCCGCCGCCGCAACGTGCTTGGGGCCGCCGTCGTTGCCTACCCACAGCGCACACCGCCGGTAAAGCGCAGCCAGCTCACGAATGGTGGTGCGGCCGTAATCCCAAACCGCGGGCGCCTTCATCCGCTCCGCCACGGCGGCTGCCTGGTCCCGCTCACCGGGTCCGCTGGTGATCAGCACCCGCGCGCCGGCTGTCACTAGGGAGTCACCGACCGCGGCCCAGCGCTCGGCTCCCCATTGCTTGAGGGGCTCATGAGCCACCGGGGAGATCGCGATCACGGGGTCTGCACCGTCGAGGCCGCATCGCTTCCAGAATTGGCGTGCGAACTCCCGCTCCGACGAACCGATCACGATTTGCAGCGAACAGTCCACACCGGCCCCGGTGTTCACTCCCAGGGGGGCCAACACACGAAGCTTTTGCCGCGGGATGTACACCGAATCCCGCACCTTGGGAAGCAGCTCGGTATAGGCAAGGTTCCGGGGTCCCCGGCCCCGCACACCGACCCGACGGGGAGCGGCGCTGGCC
>JALZKG010000261.1 GCA_030859365.1 Gemmatimonadota bacterium | reverse complement strand
ACGTGGACCGCTGGAGCGCCCAGGTGGCTCGCGAGGCCGCGGAGGCGCGGCGGCTCGGCGTCGGGCAGCTCCCGGTGATCGTCGTCGGCGGTGGGAGCGGAGCCCGCGTCGCCGCGGGCGCGCAGAGCTACGACTCGCTGCGGACGGTGCTGGACGCCTTTCCGGACGCCTGACCGGCGCCCCCGCCACGCCACCCCATTCAACGCATCCGGCTATCCATGGCAGACTACGAGCGCACCACCGTTCTTCCCATCCCCGAGGTATTTCGCCGCGCGGAGGAGATCTTCGCCGAGCGCGCGGAGCTCGCCCGCACGGGTGGCGGCCGCCACCGCGCGACGTTCAGCGGCGATGAAGGGACCGTGACGCTGGAAGCCCACCGGCACGGGCTCGCTACCACGGTGGTTGGGATCACGGACCGGCTCCGCACCTCCAAGGTGGACGGCGTGGTGCGCTACCTGATGAACCAGCTTCCCTACCAACACGGCGATCCACCGCGGGAGTAGCCTGCTCAACCCCCGCCCCACCCCTCCCGCTCCACCTCCGCCGTGTGCTCGCCCAGAGCGGGGGGAGGGCGGCGCAGCGTGGGCGGCGTGCGGCGGAGGCGCAGCGGCGACGCGACGGTTTCCGTCTCGCCGAAGGTGGCTCCCTCCATCCCCCACACTCCGCCGCGCTCCCGGAGCACGGCATCGGCAAGCGCCTCCCCCACGCTCTGCACCGGGGCGCACGGCACGCCCGCGGCCTCCAGGCGCCGGAGCCACTCCCCGGCCGGCTCCTCCCTCAGGCGCTCCGCGAGCAGCGTGACAAGCTCGGCGCGACCCTCCACCCGCCCCGGGTTGGTCGCGAAGCGCGGCTCCTCCGCCAGCGCCAGCATCCCGAGAGCTTCGCAGAGCCGCCGCCACTGCGCGTCGTTGCCGACGGCCACCACCAGCGGGCGGTCCGCGGCAGCGAACGCCTGATAGGGGACGATGGTGGGGTGCGCGTTTCCCCAGCGCGGCGGCTCCCTGCCGGTGACCAGCGCCGCCTGCGCCACGTTGACCAGCCCGGCCGCGGCGGAGTCGAACAGCGCCACCTCGATTTCCTGCCCGCGCCCGGAGCGGTCGCGCTCCCGCAGCGCGGCCAGGATCGCGATCGCGGCGTTCTGTCCCGTCAGCACGTCCACCAGGGCGACCCCCGCCTTGACCGGCTCCCCTTCCGGCTCCCCGGTGATCGCCATCCATCCGGCGCGCGCCTGCACGGCGAAGTCGTACCCGGGGCGACCCGCCTCCGGCCCGCTCCCCCCGTAGCCGGTGATGGAGCAGAAGACCAGCCGCGGGTTGCCCCGTGTGAGCGCGGCGTAGTCGAGCTCCCACCCCGCCAGCGTCCCCGGCGCGAAGTTCTCCACCAGCACGTCGGCCTCCCGCGCCAGGGCGCGCACCAGGGCGCGTCCCGCCTCCGTCCTGAGATCGGCCGCGACGGAGCGCTTGTTCCGGTTCGCGCAGAGATAGTAGGCGCTCTCCCTTCCGAGGGGGCCGTCCGCCCAGGGCGGCCCCCACGCGCGGGGGTCGTCGCCGCCGTCGGGCCGCTCGACCTTGATCACCTCCGCACCCAGATCCCCGAGCATCATGGTGCAGAGCGGGCCCGCGAGGACGCGGGACAGGTCGAGCACACGAAGACCGGCGAGCGCTGCGGAAGGGGGGAGGGACACGCGGGGCCCGACGGGGTTGGCGGGGGGTGGCAGGGAGAGGGCAGCATACGCCTTCCCCGCGAGCCGCGTCAACCCGGACGGGGCGGCGGCGGCGCGCGCTGTGCAAACGTCGGGCGGCCTCCTATATTGCCCCGGCCACCGCCGCGCGCCCACACCCCGTCCTTGCATGGCTTCGTTCCACGATTTCGGTCTTCAGGATTTTCTGCTGCGCCCCCTGGAGGATGGGGACGTCGAGCATCCGACGGCCGTTCAGGAGGCGGTGATCCCGGTGCTTCGCCGCGGCGGCAACCTGTTCGCGCGGGCGGGGTCCGGATCGGGGAAGACGCTGGCGTACACGCTGGGCGTCTTCGACCGAGTGCGCGGCAGCGACGACGAGGACGACGGCGAAGCGGGGACCATCCGCGTGCTGGTGCTCCGGCCCACCACGCAGGCTGCGGAGCGGACCGCGCTGGCAATGGTTCCCTTTGCGCATGCGGCGGGGCTTGGGGTGGTGGTCCCCGGCGGGGCCTGGGCCATGGAGAGCGCCGCCGCCGACGTGATCGTGGCGTCGCCGGCCGACGCGCTGGCGGCGGTGCGCGGCTCCGGCCTGAAGCTGGATGCACTGGAGGCGCTGGTGGTGGACGGCGCCTCCGACATCCTCGCGCTCGGCGGGCGCGACGCGGTGGAATCGCTTCTCGACCACGCGCCTCGCGACGCGCAACGGGTGGTCCTTTCCGCGGTCACCACCTCCGAGGTGGAGGACCTGGTGGACCGCCGCGTCAAGCGCGCGCTCCGCTTCCCCAGCGAGCCGGCGGTGACCGGGGGGCCGGCGCCCGCCATGGAGGGGAGCCTGGGCTACACCATCGTGGCCGAGGGGGAGAAGACGGAGATGCTGATCCGGCTGCTCCGGGCGCCGCGGGAAGGCGAGACACCCCCGGTGGTGTTCTGCCGCACCGACGAGCGTGCCGCGGATCTCGCGGAAGCGCTCAGCGTGCGCGGCTTCGTGGTCGGCGAAGCGGACGACGCCGAAGCCGACGTGGCGATCGTCGCCGTCGGAACCACCCGCGAGGAGCTGGCGGAGGAGAGCGGCGACACGGCCGGGCGCAGCATCAGCTTCGACATCCCCGCGGACGAGGGAGCCCTCCGCCAGCGCCACGGTGGCGACCCCGCGGCTCTCGTCTTCGCGACGCCCCGGGAACTCCCCCACCTGCAGGAGATCGCCCGACGCGCCCGGCTCCGGGCCGGTGCGGTGGTACTCCCCCCGCCCCCGGGCGCCGGCAACCGCGAACTGGATACATTTCGACAGATACTGAGCACCGCCGTCGCGGAACAAGACCTCGGCGCGCAGATGCTGGTGCTGGAGCCGCTCTTCGAAGCGCACGGGGCCGCCGAGGTGGCCGCGG
>JALZKG010000253.1 GCA_030859365.1 Gemmatimonadota bacterium | reverse complement strand
GTGCTGCACGGGCCGGCTGCGGCGCTGCGCATCGAATCCGTGGACCCGGAGATCGCCGCCGCGGTGCGCTGGCACACGATCGGGCATCCCGAGCTGGGCACCCTCGGCGCCGCGCTCTTTCTGGCGGACTACCTGGAGCCCGGCCGGGGCCACGCGCCGGAGCGGCGCTCCGCGCTCCGGGCGCGTATGCCGCGCGATCTGCCCGAAGTGCTGCGGGAAGTGGTGCGGGAGCGGCTGATCCGGACCCTGGAGCAGGGGAGGGTGCTGCGCGAGGAAGGGGTCCGCTGGTGGAACCGGCTGTCGGAGGAGGCCGCATGAAGAAGCGGCTCGACACGATCGGCCTGTTCTCCGTCCTGCTCCTCGTCGCGGTGCTGGTCGGCTCCCTGGTGGCGGGGCTGGGCCGCGGCGCCGATGATGGGGAGCTTGCGACGGCGGCGGATGCGGCGCGCGAAGGGGAGCGCGTCCGGGTCGAGGTGCTGAACGCCGCGGGGACGCCGGGGCTCGCCCGCGAAGCGACGCGCCGGCTGCGCGACGCGGGGTTCGACGTGGTCTTCTTCGGCAACGCGCCCGGTGGACGCCGCGACTCCACGGAGGTTCTGGATCGGAGCGGCCGGCCCGAAGACGCGCAGCGGGTCGCGGAGGCGCTGGGCGTCTTGCGAGTCACTGCCGCGCCGGACGCGGATCTGTACCTGGACGTGTCGGTGGTGCTCGGAGCCGACTGGGCCGCCCCGTCTGCCGCGGCGGCGGATCGGTAGTGGCTACCGCCCCGTGAGGACCGGGAGCCGCCCCTCGGTGGCTTCCGCCCGGAGCTGCCCGCACGCCGCCGCGATGTCCTGCCCGCGAGATTCGCGCACGAAGGCGGAGATCCCCCGCGCCTCCAGCCGGTCGCTGAACTCCCGAAGCCGGCTGCGCGTGGATGGCTCCCACTCCGTGCCGGGGATCGGATTGAAGGGGATCAGGTTGACAAAGGCGTTGAACTCGCCGATCAGGACGGCGAGCTGGTCGGCGAGATCGAGATCGTCCGTCACGCCGCGGATCATCACGTACTCGAAGGTGATCCGCTTTCCACCCGCTGCGTCGAAGGCGCGCAGCGCGTCCAGCAGCTCGGGGAGCGGGTGCTTTCTCTCGATGGGGACGATGCGCAGGCGGAGCTCGTGGTTCGGCGCGTGCAGCGAGACCGCGAGGCGGAACTGCTCGGGCATCGCCGCCATCTCCAGGATCCCGGGGACCACGCCGACGGTGGAGACGGTGATCCGGCGTGCGCCGACGCCGAAGCCCCGATTCAGGATCTCCAGAGCGGGGAAGAGCGCTCTGCGGTTCATCAGCGGCTCCCCCATCCCCATGAAGACCAGGTTGGTGATCTCCCCGAGCCCGCTGGCGCGCGCCCAGTCGCGGGCGCCGCGGAACTGCGCCACGATCTCCCCCGCGGAAAGCTGCCGACGGTAGCCCGCCCAGCCGGTCGCGCAGAACGAACACGCCATCGCGCACCCCGCCTGCGACGACAAGCAGAGGGTGAGGCGGGTGGAGGTGGGGATCAGCACCGACTCGATCAGCTCGCCGTCTTCCAGGCGCCAAAGCTGCTTGGCGGTTCCGTCGGAGGACCGCGAAAGCTTGTGGAGCGCGGGGGTGGTGATCGCGAAGGCATCCGCGAGCGCCGCCCGCTCGTCCCGTCCGAGGTTGGTCATCCCCTCGAAGTCCGCGGCCGCGCCGACATAGAGCCAGTCGAGCACCTGCTCCGTCCGGTACGCCGGCTGGGAGCGGGCGCGGAAGTGCTCGCTCAGCACCGCCGCCGCCTGCTCCGGGAGCAGAGACAGCAGATCGGTGCGCGGGGTTGGATCTTGCATCGTCGTACACGGTTGCGACAGGGGCACACGGCGGTCCGCGATTAGTCCCCCGGTGGTCGGGGGAAGTTCCGCGAGCGCTGCTTGATGCGCGGCCCGCCGCCCCTTACTTTGCCACGCTTCATTCGGCGCCGCGCGCAGGGCGCAGCCGAGCCACCGCGGACCGAGGCGCCCGTGCTCCTTTCCGACCTGCTCACCCGCGAACGCATCCGCATCCCTCTCCGCTCCACGGACAAGGACGGCATCCTCGAAGAGCTCGTCTCGGTGCTCGCGGGGGAAGGCGCGGTGAGCGCCCCAGAGGAGGTGCTGCGTGCGGTCCGGGATCGCGAGGAGGTGCTGAGCACCGGCATCGGCAACGGGGTGGCGATCCCGCACGGCAAGTCGGAAAGCGTCGGGGCACTGGTGCTCGCCGCCGGGGTGACGCGGGAGCCGGTCGACTTCGAGGCGCTGGACGGACGTCCGGTATCGCTCTTCTTTCTGCTGGTGGGCCCCGACGCTTCGGCGGGCGATCACGTCAAAGCGCTGAGCCGCATCTCCCGTCTGTTGCGGCGCGACTCGTTTCGCGAGCGTCTCGTCGCGGCGACCGACGCTGGCCACTTCCACGAGGTGCTGACCGAGGCGGAAGCCGCGTGACCCGAGCGCTGCGCGGCTGGCTCCCCGCGCTGCTCTGGGCCGCGCTGATCTTCGCGCTCAGCTCCCGCCCCACCCTTGCCACCCCGCGGATTGCCGGGATCGACAAGGTTGCGCACTTCGGCGCGTACGCGGTGCTGGGTGCGCTGCTGTCGCACGCAGGGATCCGCAGTGGCGTCCCCGCCGTGCCGCTTCTGGCGCTGGGGGTACTGTACGGCGCCTCCGACGAGTGGCACCAGTCGTTCGTGCCCGGACGCTCTCCCGATGTCGCCGACTGGGGGGCCGACGTGCTCGGGGTGGCCGCCGGGCTCCTGCTGCATCGGCGCTGGCTCCGTACCCGCTCCCCCCACGGCCCATGACCGATCCGCTCGCCACCACCTTCCGCACCAGCGCCGCCGGGGCCCTTCGCGGGGAGGACGCGGGCCGCCGGGTCCGGCTCGCCGGCTGGGTCCACCGCCGGCGGGATCTGGGCGGGCTCGTATTCGTCGACCTGCGGGACCGCGAGGGGATCGTGCAGCTCTCCTTCGACCCGCAGTGGACCCCTCCGGAGGTGCTCGCGCTCGCCCGCGGCCTTTCTCCGGAGGACGTGGTGCAGGTGGAGGGGCAGGTGGAGCGTCGTATCGAGGGGCAGAGCAACGAGGCGATGCCCACCGGCGAGGTGGAAGTCCGGGGGGCGGATCTCCGTGTGCTGACCCACGCGGAGCCCCTGCCGATCCCAGTGTACCGGACCCCGGACGAGGAGCTCCCCAGCGAAGAGCTGCGGCTTCGCTACCGCTTTCTGGACCTCCGCCGGGCGGAGCTTCAGCGCTCCCTCCGTCTCCGCCACCAGGCGGCGCAGGCCGCCCGCGCCTACCTTTGCGGGCGAGGATTTCTGGAGATCGAGACGCCGCTGCTCACCCGGCCGACCCCGGAGGGGGCCCGCGACTTTCTGGTCCCCAGCCGGCTGCATCCCGGGGAGTTCTACGCCCTCCCCCAGTCGCCGCAGCTGTACAAGCAGCTCCTGATGGTGAGCGGCTTCGACCGCTACTTTCAGATCGCGCGGTGCCTCCGCGACGAGGACCTGCGGGCGGACCGGCAGCCGGAATTCACCCAGATCGACGCGGAGATGGCCTTCGCGGAGGAGGAGGACCTGTTCGCGGTCGGCGAAGGATTGATGGCCGCCCTCTGGCGGGAAACCCTCGGCGTGGAGCTCCCGCTCCCCTTTCCGCGGCTGACATACGCGGAGGCGCTGGCCCGGTACGGCACCGACAAGCCGGACCTGCGCTTCGATCTGCCGATCGTCGACGTCACCGAAACGCTGCAGCGGGCTCCGTTCCGCGTCTTCGAGGCGACGGTCGGCACCACGCGGCGCATCCGGGGGATCCGCGTCCCCGGCGGCGGACGTCTTTCGCGCCGTGAGATCGACGAGCTGCAGGAGGTCGCGCGTCGGGGCGGGGCACAGGGGGTGCTCTGGGTGAAGCGGACCGAGGAGGGGCTTTCCGGCCCCTTCGCGAAGGCGCTCGAGGGCGACGTGCTGGATGCGTTCGTTCGCGACAGCGGCGTCGAGCCGGGGGATCTGTTCGTCGCGGTCGCCGGGGCGTTCCGATCCGGCGGCGGGGCTGCGGAAGCGGGGGAGGCTGCGCTCGAGTCCGCGCTGGACGAGCTGCGGCGTCACCTTGCCCGTCGCATGGAGATGATCCCCGGGGCCGCGCACGCGTGGGTGTGGATCACCGAATTCCCGCTGTTCGACTGGGATCCGGAAGCCGGGCGGCTGGTTTCCGCTCACCACCCCTTCACCATGCCGCACCCCGACGACGTGGCGCGGGTCCGTGCGGCGGCGGAGGGGGGCGATGCGTCAGGCGGGGAAGGGCACGCGCTCGTGCGGGCCCCGGTCCGATCCCGAGCCTACGATGCGGTGTACAACGGGCACGAGCTGGCGAGCGGCTCGGTGCGCATCCACGATCCGGAGCTGCAGCGCGCGATCTTTCGCGCTCTCGGCATCGAGGCGGAGGAAGCGCGGGCGAAGTTCGGCTTTCTGCTCGAGGCGTTCCGCTTCGGGGCGCCGCCGCACGCCGGCTTCGCCTTCGGCTTCGATCGAATCGTGATGCTGCTGGCGGGCGCGACGAGTCTGCGCGAGGTGATCGCGTTTCCGAAAACGACATCGGCGCGGGCCGCCTTCGAGGGCGCGCC
>JALZKG010000250.1 GCA_030859365.1 Gemmatimonadota bacterium | reverse complement strand
GTGGAGGTGCTTCAGCCGTTCGGCCGGCGTGTCCGCGAGGGTCCGCTGGGCGCGCAGGGAGCGCTGCTGCTGGCAGCCGCGCAGGCGGAGGCGGGGCAGCGCGATGCGGCGATCTCCACCTACCTGCGGATCGCGGGCGAGGCGCCGATGCGCTTTCGCCAGGAGGAGGCGCTTTCGCAAGCCGCGCTGCTTCGGCAGCAGGGCGGAGACGCCGCCGGGGCTGCCGAGCTGTACCGTCGGCTCCTCGAACTGGCGGAGGAAGGCTCGCTGGAGCGCGGCGTGTACGAGATGCGGCTTGCGGAGGCGGAGGGGCAGGCATTGGCGCGTGGCGCAGCTCCGGCTGCAGGCATGCGCTAGCGCGTGCCTGCTCCTCCGCCCGCGGTCGGGCTGCTGCTCGAGATTCTCTACCCCTGGATCGATCCGGTCGCGCTCGACCTCCCCGGTCCGCTGGACCTTCGCTGGTACGGGCTGGCCTACCTGCTCGGCTTCGCCATCGCCTTTCGGCTGCTGCTGCGGATGTCGCGAGACGGCTTCATCCCCCTCGACCGTGACGGGGTCTGGGACTTCGTCACCGCCGGAGTGATCGGCGTCATCTTGGGCGGGCGGCTGGGTTACATCATCTTCTACGACTTTCCCTCCTTCGCGGCGAATCCGCTGCGGATCTTCCGCATCTGGGAGGGAGGGCTTTCCTTTCACGGCGGAGCGGCCGGCGTGCTGGTGGCGACGTGGTGGTATACCCGCCGGCACGGCCTGAGCTTTCTCAATGTGGGGGACGCTGCGGCCCTGGTGACGCCGTTCGGACTCTTCACCGGCCGAATGGCCAACTTCATCAACGGGGAGCTGTACGGACGCGCCGCATCCCCCGACGTTCCGTGGGCGATGCGCTTCCCCACCGACCCGGTGGCGCTTGAGCTGCTCGGGGCGCGCTATGGGGGGATGAGGGAGCGCGAGCGGGCCATCGGCGGCGCGTATGAATCGGGGCTGTGGGCGCAGGTGCGGGACGGGGTCCCGCTGCGGCACCCATCGCAACTGTACGAGGCGCTGCTGGAGGGGCTGGTGCTCGCCGCCATCCTGTGGGGCGTGTACGCATGGATGCGTCGCCGTGAGCAGACTCTGGCGCCGGGGACGTACGGCGGAATCTTTCTGCTCGGCTACGGAGTGTTTCGCTCCTTTGTGGAGCTGTTTCGGCAGCCCGACGCGCAGTTCCGTACCCCGGACGATCCCATCGGCACCGTGCTCGGCCCGCTCACCATGGGGCAGACGCTGAGCCTCGCGATGATCGTGGCCGGACTGCTTCTGCTGCTACGCGCCCTGCGGATCGGGACCGTACGGGCGCGGTAGCTTACGGCAGGGGGACGCGGTCGCGAATCAGGAGCACGATCGCGCCGTGTGCCACGATCAGGTAGGGGTTGTCGTCGATCTTGACCTCGACCCCGTCCCGGCGCAGAAACACCGCATAGTCTCCCTTCCGCGCCTGAAGGGGAACGTACCGGCCCTCGCTCCGTGCCGGGCGCGTCCACGCTTCTCCGTCTCCCCCCGCCTCACCCAGCGGGTACCCCGGGCCCACGTTCACCACGTAGCCGCCCGCGACCGCCTCCTTTTCCGCGACTCCCTGCGGAAGGTAGAGCCCGGAGGGCGTCTTGGAGCTCTCCTCCTCTGGCTTGATCAGCACCTTGTCTCCGACGACGATCACTTCCCTGGACAAACGCGTCACCTCCGGCGCGGGGTTTCGAGTGGCTGGCCGGTCCGAAGATAACCTCCGAGGCCTTGCTCCGCATGCGCTGGCGCCCTCCGGCGGGCCCGGGGAGATTGCGCGGCCACCGGGTGGACCCCACCTTGCAGCCCCTCTTGACCCTGTCGGACGCCGCACGGGGAGATCCGCTCTCCCTCGACACGGACCCCACCATCGGAGACTGGCATGAAAGACAGTTTTGGCGCACGCCGCCCTCTTCTTGTCGGCGATCGCGAGTACGAGATCTTCGCCCTGGGGGCGCTGGAGCGCGAGGGGATCGACGTCGGTCGCCTCCCGTACAGCCTCCGCATCCTGCTCGAGAACCTGCTCCGCCACGAGGACGGGGTGACGGTGACCCGCGACGATGTGCTCGCCCTCGCGAAGTGGGATCCGAACGGGAAGGTCGAGAAGGAGATCGCCTACTCTCCCGCGCGCACCGTGCTTCAGGACTTCACCGGCGTGCCCGCCATCGTGGACCTCGCCGCCATGCGCGACGCCATGGCCGAGCTCGGGGGAGACCCCGCGAGGATCAATCCGCTGCAGCCGGTGGAGCTGGTGATCGACCACTCCATCCAGGTGGATGCCTTCGGCAGCTCGGACGCGTTCGAGAAGAACGTGGAGTTGGATTACCAGCGCAACGCCGAGCGCTACGCCTTTCTCCGCTGGGGGCAGCAGGCCTTCGACAACTTCAAGGTGGTGCCCCCCAACACCGGGATTGTCCACCAGGTCAACCTGGAGTACCTGTCGCGGGTGGTCTTCTCCACCGACGAGAACCCCGGCCTGCGGGATGGCGACACCGTCCAGGCCTTTCCCGACACCTGCGTGGGAACCGACTCCCACACCCCCATGGTGAACGGGCTCGGGGTGCTGGCGTGGGGCGTGGGAGGGATCGAGGCCGAAGCGACCATGCTGGGTCAGCCCATCACAATGTTGATCCCCGAGGTGATCGGCTTCCGGCTGGAGGGCGAGCTCCCCGAGGGGGCGACGGCCACCGACCTGGTGCTCACCATCACGGAGATGCTGCGCAAGAAGGGAGTCGTGGGGAAGTTCGTAGAGTTCTACGGCCCCGGAGTCGCCTCGCTGGCGCTTGCGGACCGCGCCACCATCGGCAACATGTCGCCGGAGTACGGCGCGACCTGCGCCATCTTTCCGCCGGACGAGGTGACGCTCCAGTACCTTCGCTTCACCGGCCGTCCGGAGGAGCGCATCGCGCTGGTGGAGGCGTACATGAAGGAGCAGGGACTCTTCCACTCCAAGGATGCTCCGGAGCCGGTATTCACCGATACGCTCACGCTGGATCTGAATTCCGTGGAACCCAGCGTGGCGGGCCCGACGCGGCCCCAGGACCGCATCCCCCTGACCCGCGTGAAGAAGGCATTCCGCGAGGTGCTTCCGGGGCTCCTCCCCGAGGGCTCCCCTCCGCCTGCCTCGGTCAAAAATGGGGCTCTCCTCGGCTTGGAAAACCGCGTCGACAGGGAGAGCGGCGTGTGGGGGGAGGGCTCCGGCGCCGCGGAGGCGTCGCGTGAGGCGGCGGAAGCCTCGCCCGGCGGCAACGGCCGCATCGACCACGGCTCGGTGGTGATCGCCGCCATCACCAGCTGCACCAACACCTCCAATCCCTCGGTCATGCTCGCGGCAGGCCTCCTGGCCAAGAAAGCGGTCGAGCGCGGGCTGCAGCGCAGGCCGTGGGTGAAGACGTCGCTGGCGCCTGGCTCCAAGGTGGTGACCGAGTACTACGAGAAGGCCGGGCTCACCCAGTACCTGGACCAGCTCGGCTTCCAGACGGTCGGCTACGGTTGTACCACCTGCATCGGCAACTCCGGCCCGCTCCCGGAGGAAATCTCGCAGCAGATCCAGGAGCGCGGGCTGGTCGCCGCCTCGGTGCTGTCGGGGAACCGCAACTTCGAGGGGCGGATCAACTCCGAGGTGCGCGCCAACTTCCTGATGTCGCCGCCGCTGGTGGTCGCCTTCGCCATAGCCGGACGGATCGACTGGGACCCGTACAACGAGCCCATCGGCGCGGACTCCGACGACCGCTCGGTCTTCCTCCGCGACATCTGGCCGACGGGGCGGGAGGTCGAGGAGACGATCCACGCGGCGATCCAGTCGGACATGTACCAGCGTAGCTACGCCAGCGTCTTTGAGGGGGACGAGCGCTGGAAGTCGATGGACATCCCGGCCGGAGACCGCTTCGCCTGGGCGGCGGACTCCACCTACGTGCGCCAGCCGACCTACTTTGTCGGGATGGCGAAGGAGGCGCCGAAGACCACCGAAGACATCGACGGCGCGCGCGCGGTCGCGCTACTGGGCAATTCGGTGACCACCGACCACATCTCTCCCGCCGGCAGTATCAAGACGGACTCCCCGGCGGGGCGCTACCTGGTGGAGAACGGGGTGGAGCCCCGGAACTTCAACTCGTACGGCTCCCGGCGCGGCAACCACGAGGTGATGGTGCGCGGAACCTTCGCCAACGTGCGCATCCGCAACCGGTTGGCGCCGGGGACGGAGGGTGGGTACACCACCTACTTCCCCGACGACGAGATCACCAGCATCTACGATGCGGCGATGCGGTACCAGCGCGACGGGATCCCGCTCTGCGTGCTGGCGGGAAAGGAGTACGGCTCCGGGTCGTCGCGAGACTGGGCCGCGAAGGGCCCGTACCTCCAGGGGACCCGGTTCGTGATCGCGGAAAGCTACGAGCGCATCCATCGCTCCAACCTGGTGGGGATGGGGATTCTGCCGCTGCAGTTCCTCCCCGGCGAGAACGTGGAGTCGCTCGGCCTTTCCGGGCGCGAAGCGTTCGGCGTGAGCGGCCTCAAGAACTCCTTCGATACTCGCTTTGCGGGCGGCCGCGAGGTCACGGTCCGTGCGACCGCCCCGGACGGCGGTACCAGGGAGTTCCGCGCGCTGATCCGGATCGACACGCCGCAGGAGGTGCTGTACTACCTCAACGGGGGGATTCTCCAGTACGTGCTGCGCCAGCTCCTGACGGGGAAGCAGGAACCCGAGGCGATCTCTCCGGCGCTCGCGGCCACGCCGCAGCCGGCACCGCAGCAGCAGCCCTCGGACGGGGCGGTCGACGAAGGCTCCATCGAGTCGTTCCCTGCCAGCGACCCGCCGGCGTACTAGGCAGCGATGACGATGGATCGGGACGGGGGCGAGGCCCCGCGGGGGCCGCGCCTCGCCCCGGGCCCCGAGTTCGACTTGATTCGCCGCTTTCTTCCGCCTTCGGAGGGGCGGCCGGACGTGCGGGTGGGCCCCGGCGACGACTGCGCGGTCATCACCGGCAACGGGATCGCGCTTTCGGCGGACATGAGCGTGGAGGGGGTGCACTTCCGCCGCGACTGGCTATCCCCGCAGGAGATCGGCTTTCGCGCGGCCGCCGCGGCCCTGAGCGACCTCGCCGCGGTCGCAGCGCGCCCGATCGGTGTGCTGGTCTCTCTCGCTGTCCCTGAGGCGGATGCGGGCAGCTTCGCTGAAGCGCTGATGCGAGGCGTCCAGGAGGCAGCGGAGGCCACGGGAGGGGTGCTGCTGGGGGGGGATCTTACCCGCTCCCCCGGTCCCGTGGTGATCGACGTGACGGTGGTGGGGGAAGCTCCGCACCCGGTGCTTCGCTCCGGCTCGCATCCGGGCGACGAGCTGTGGGTGACCGGGACGTTGGGAGGCGCTGGAGCGGCGCTCGCGCGACTGCGGGCCGGCGAAGCGCCCCCGGCCGATGCCCGTGCCCGCTTCGCGCGACCTACCCCGCGGACGGCCGAGGCGGCGTGGCTGGCCGCCCGGACCCTTCCTTGTGCGATGATCGATCTTTCGGACGGAATCGCTGGTGACGCCGCGCATCTGGCGGCGGCGGGAGGGGTGGCGCTGCTCCTGGATCGGGAGGCGATCCCCGTTCATCCAGCGGTGTTCGGGCTTTCGCCCGTGCGCGAGTCGGCGCTGCAGCTTGCGACCGGGGGCGGGGAAGACTACGAGCTACTCTTCACCGCGGTCCCAGCCAGCGTCGCACCGCACCTGGATGCCTTTCGGACGCAGTTCGGCATCTCCCTCACCCGCGTCGGCCGGGTGGCGGTGGGCGAGGGGGTAGCGTGGGACGGAGGCGAAAACCCGCCCCGGCGGCTGGACCGGGGCGGGTTTCAGCACTTCGCCTAGCCTCCCGACCCGCCGGATGCGTCAGGTGTCGCGGAACTCCACGGGCACCGGCACCCGCGCCTCGATGCGCTGGGCCAGGAACACCGCGTCCCAGTTGGTCAGCCGTACGCACCCAGAGGAGGTGGTGTAGCCGATCGTCTCCGGGGCGCTGGTCCCGTGGATCCCGTAGTGCTCCTTGTTCAGCGCCATCCACACCTTGCCGACCGCGACGTTCGGACCGGGCGGAATGGTGGCGTCCGGACCGGGCTCCGCGTCCTCGATGATGTCGGGCTGGTAGCGCCAGTCCGGATCGAAGGCGACGTTGGTCACCTTGTAGTCGCCGGAGGGCGACGGGTTGTAGGTCGATCCGAGCGTGGATGGGAAGTGGTACAGGATGCGGC
>JALZKG010000384.1 GCA_030859365.1 Gemmatimonadota bacterium | reverse complement strand
ACCCGGTCGCGCTCGCCATCGTGGACGCGCCGGAGTTTCAGCGGCTGCGCCGCATCCGGCAGCTGGGGCTCGCGTACCTGGTCTACCCCGGTGCCACGCACACCCGCTTCGACCACGCGCTGGGCGTGTACCACCTGGCGCGCCGCACCCTGTCGCTGCTGGCGGAGCGCGGGGAGCTGGCGGAGGTGGACCCCGCGGAGTGCCGGCTGATCCCGTACGCCGCCCTGCTGCACGACATCGGCCACCTTCCCTTTTCCCATGCGCTGGAGGAGCTGGAGGGCCCCCGCGTCCCGGAGCACCACGAGGCGCTGGTCGGCCGCTTTCTGGCGGCGCCGCAGATCCGTGCGGCGCTGCAGGCGCTGGGCGAGGGCGCCCCGGAGCGGGTGGAGGGGCTGGTCCGGGGGCGATCCGCATCCCCGCTCGCTGGCCTGGTGACGGGGAGCCTGGACCTGGACAAGATCGAGTACCTGCGCCGGGACGCCCTCTTCTGCGGCGTTCCCTACGGCGAGGTGGACGTCGACCGCCTGATCCACGCCCTCGCCCTGCTCCGCGACCCCGAAAGCGGGCGCCTGGAGGTGGGGATCCATGAAAAGGGGCTTTCCGCGCTGGAGTCGCTCCTGTTCGCCAAGTACCAGATGTTCCGCAACGTGTACTGGCACCACGGGGTGCGCTCCGCGACGGCTCTGTACAAGCGGCTCGTCGCGGACGCCCTGGACGCGGGGCTGGTGCGCTCCGGGGAGCTGGTGGGGGAAACCGACGAGCGTCTGCTCGCCCTGCTGGAGACGCGCGCGGAAGCGAGTTCGGAGCCGCTGGCCCGGCAGGTGTCCCATCGCTGGCTCCCGGCGCTCCGCGACCGGGTCCTTCCGAAGCGGGCGCTGGAGATCCCCGGCGACGCCATGCGGGCGCTGCCGGGGGAAAGCTGGCTCGCGGACGCGGCGCTCCGCACGGCACTGGAGGAGCGCCTGGCGCGGGAGCTGGGGCTGGAGCCGGGCGGCGTCTTCCTGGACTACCCGGAAAAGCCCCGGATGATGGGGCTGGACCTGCTGCTCCGGGGACGCGACGGCGCCACCCAGCGTCTCACGGAAGCGGGGAGGGCGGGACTGATCAACCTGCCGCGCGTGGCCGACGAGCTGTACCGCAGCGCGCGCATCTTCCGCGTCTTCACCACCGAGCGGTGCGCCATCGCCCCGGAGCGCGTGCTTGCCCTCTTCTCCCTGCCGCCGGATGTGCTGCGACACCGGCTGGCGAACCCGGAGCCGATTCTGTGAATCCCCCGTCCACCCAGGACTTCGCCGAGGGTGCGGCGCGCCCGCCGCACCTGCTGATCGCGGAGGACGACGCGTCATCCGCCGCGGTGCTGCGTACCATGCTGTCCCGCTCCGGCTATCACGTGGAGATCGCGGAGGACGGCACCGAGGTGCTGCGGCTGCTGGACCGAGGCGCCCTGCCCGACGTGCTCCTGCTCGATTGGATGCTCCCCGGCGTCTCGGGGCTGGAGGTGTGCCACCGAATTCGACAGCGCTGGAACGCGCTGGAGCTCCCCATCCTGATGGTCACCGCGAAGACGGATTCGGAGAGCGTTTCGGCCGCCTTCGATGCGGGTGCAAGCGACTACATCGCAAAACCCTTCCTGGGAGCCGAGCTGCGCGCCCGCATCGCCAGCCACCTGCGCACCAAGCGGCTGGTGGAGGAGCGGACCCTGATGGAGGAGCACCTGCGGGAGCGGGAGAAGCTCTCGGTGCTCGGACTTCTGGTCAGCAGCGTCGCGCACGATCTGAACAACCCGCTCACGGGGATCAGCGGGTACGCCCAGCTGCTGCTACGACGCGAGGACGACGAGGAAAAGGGGGCGGACCTGCGCTGCATCCTGTCCGAGGTGGAGCGCTGCCGAAGGATCGTGGGAGAGCTGCTCGGCTTCGTGCGGCGCAGACCGGCCACCCGGGAGCTGGTGAAGCTGTGCGAGGTGCTGAGCAGCACCCTGAAGCTGCGGGAGCGGGACCTGCGCGTCGCCGGGATCGACGCCGAGCTCCAGGTGGAAGGCCCGCTCCCCCCGCTCCAGGGCGACTTCCACCAGCTGCAGCAGGTGTTTCTCAACCTGCTGCTGAACGCGGAGCACGCGCTGCTGCGCGGCGGACGGACGCTGCGAGCCCGGGCCACGAGCGGAGAAGAAGGGGGGAGGTGCTGGGCCATTGTCGAGGTTTTCAACGACGGCGCGCCGATCCCGACGGAGCTTCTGCCCCGTATCTGGGACCCGTTCTTCACCACCAAAGGGGAGAGGGAGGGGACGGGGCTCGGGCTCGCCATCTGCCGCCGCATCGTGGAAGAACACGGCGGCGCCATAGAGGTGGAGAGCGGCGCCCAGGGAACGGTGTTCCGCGTCCGGCTTCCCGGGGCGGCGAACCCGGGGGCGTAGCGGGGTTCAGCCGCCGATCATGCCCCGCCCGCGGCGAGAAGCTGCACGAGCACGGCGGTGATGTTGTCGGTCCCGCCCCCCTCGTTCGCCGCGTCCACCAGTTGCCGGACCCGGAGGGGGAGGGGTGGATCGCCCCCGAGGATCTGCGCGATCTGCGGGTCGTCCACCATGCCGGTGAGGCCGTCGGTGGCGAGCAGCAGCGCATCTCCCGGAACCAGCCGGACCCGGAGAAGGTCCGGCGGCTCGGCGCCGTCGGCGCCGAGCGCACGGGTGATCACGTTGGAGAGCGGGTGCCGGCGAGCCCTGGCCCGGGAAAGCCGGCCGGCGTCGATCTCGCGCTGCACCCAGGTGTGGTCGTGCGTGAGCTGCTCCAGCGCCCCATCGCGCAGGAGATAAGCGCGGCTGTCGCCGATGTGCCCGACGTGGAAGTGTCCGTCCCGTCCTCCGACGCAGGCGATCAGAGTGGTTCCCATCCCCCGGCAGCGCGGATCCTCGGCGCAGCGATCGAAGATGGCCCGGTACGCGGCGGCGAAGGCTTCGACGAGGGCGGCGACGACCTCTTCGTCCGACGCGCTGCCTTCCACGGTGTCGACCAGCGCCTCGTACACGGTGTCGATGGCAAGGCGGCTCGCGACCTCTCCAGCGGCGTGCCCTCCCATCCCGTCCGCGATCAGGAAGAGGCCGCGCTCCGGATCGACCCGGAAGGCGTCCTCGTTGTGCGGCCGCACCCGTCCCACATCACTGGTGGCGGCGACCTCCCAGCGGATCATCGGATCGGCAGCGGCGCGGCGGACGCGGACGCCGGCGCTTCGATCACCGGCGGGTCCGCGGGGGCCGGGCCGGGAACCACCGGCCACAGGAGCCAGGCGGCCACGATGGCGGCGATCAGCAGGAGCAGAACCAGCGCCCACACGGGGAAGCGGAAGCCGGTCCGGCTTTCACGCAGCGTCGGCTCCGGCTCCGGCACCACGTAGGATGCACGAGCGGACTCGGGGTCGGCCGCTTCCACCTCGCGGAACTGCATCCGGATCCCGCCGAAGCGCACCGAAGCTCCGAACGACAGCGGTGTAGGGACGTGCGGGGCGAGACGGGTGCTTTCTACGTAGGTGCCGTTGACCGACTCCAGGTCGGTCAGGCGCCATGCGCCGTGGTCCCACTCCAGCCGCGCGTGGCTGGCCGACACCGAGTCGTCGTCGATGACGATGTCGTTCTGCGCGCCCCGTCCGATCCCGACCACCGGGGCGCGTACCGGAACCTCCTTGCCGATCAGGGGGCCGGCCAGAACCCCGAGTACGGCGAGCGCGCCGTCGGGCTCACCGAGCGGTGTGATGGACATCGAGCGTTTTTCTCCTGGGAGGCGGGCCGCACCACAAAACGATCCATCGGGCGCAACGTAGCGGCTGCCCCACCTAGGGTGCAAGCGCCCGCGGGCGAGCGCGAAGCAACCTTAGACGCCGCTTCGCGCCCGGCTCGAGACCAGCCGGGGAGCCCGCGCGAGCAGCCCACCGAGCCGCCGACGCTCGTCGCGCCACTGGGCGCTTGCCGCCAGATCCCCCGCCGGTCCCGACAGCGAGCCGACGCTTTCCGGATCCACGGGCCGGTCCCGGCGGCGCACCTCGTAGTGCAGGTGCGGTCCCGTGGCGAGGCCGGTCATCCCCACGTAGCCGATCACCTCCCCCTGCTGGACCGCGACGTTGTTCCGGATGCCCGGCGCGAAGGCGGCGAGGTGGGCGTAGCGGGTGGCGTAGCCGTTGGGATGATGGATCTCCACCAGGTTGCCGTATCCGCCCCGGGCGGCGGCGAAGGAAACGTTGCCATCGCCCACCGCGCGCACCGGGGTTCCGGCCGCTGCGGCGTAGTCGGTGCCGGTGTGGGGGAGCACCCGCCCGAGGATGGGGTGCATTCGCCGGAGGCCAAAGGAGGAGGTGACGCGGATCATGCCGAGCGGCTGCCCCCACCCCCGCTCGTCCAGCGCGCGGCCCAGGGCGTCGAAGTAGCCCGGCTTGTCCGCTTCCTCGAAGAAGAAGGCGGTGTGCAGCTCGCCGCGCACCGCGGCTTCCGCGGCGAGCACCCGGATGGAGCGCGTGCTCCCGTCCGGCCGCGCCACGCGCTCGTAGGCCAGTCGCAGCCTGCCGCCGCGCCCCAGGCCGTCGGCCACCAGCAGGTTGGAAAAGATGCGGTCCAGGTGGCGACCGATCATGATCTGCTCGCCGTCGGACAGCTCCCCCGCCACCGCCCCGACCGCCTCCGCGAAGCTGCCGCGGGCGTACCCCCCGAGAAACAGGGTGTCGACGCGGACCGGCACGGCGTACGCCGTGGGGAGCAGCGACACCTCCTCGGGCGCGCCTTCGGGGCGGCTGGCGAAGGCCTTGGCACCCGCCACGGAGGAAAGGACGGCGAAGGCGAGGGCCCAGACGAGCGGGATGGGGCGTGCGGGCAGGCGCAGGGGGCCCGCGGTGCGGAGAAAGCTCACGGGAGGTGCTGGGTCCGGCGTGGCGGGCAGTGCAGGATGCGAAGAGGTGGGTAATATGCAGCCCCCGCGGCTGCGGCGAAAGGGGCTGTTTCGCACGGGCGGCTATCCGGTACGGGCGCCGACGCCACGCGTATATTCAATTCGTGTGCCCGCTCCATCTCCCGGCCGCGACCTTCATGGATCCAGCAGACTCGCCGTCCGTTCCTCCGGAGCGCCGTAGCAACCGGGAACTCCGCAGCCTGTGGCGCGGCTGCTCGGCGGCGACGTGTCGGTGCGAAGCACGCCCGGCGAGGGGAGCACCTTTACGCTGCGGCTCCCGCTGCAAGGCGAGGAGGAGCGCGCGGGATTGCCACCCGCTTCGAGTGCGGTTACTGTCCCGTTGGGATCTTCTTCCGCCCTTCCCCTTCCACCGCGCCGTTGCAATGCGAGCCACCCTGTTTGCCCTTCTGAGCGTGCTCACCTTTGCTGCGCCCGTGGGGCTGGAAGCACAGTTCCCCCGGCGCCTCCCCACGGGGCAGCCGTGCAGCGCGGCGAAGCCGTCCACGCGCTCGCTGTCGCAGGTGGTGGACTCCGCGGCGCTCCACGTTGCGCTGGCGAGCGTCGCCACCGCAGGCGAGGACAGCGCGCTGTTCAGTATCGCCTACGCAAAGGATGGTCGGGTGGAGAAGGTGTACCTCGCGCTCGGCCGAATGCCGGTAGCCAGCACGGCCGCTGCGATGGTCGCGATCGAGGAGCATCTCCTGCCGCTGGCGCCCAGCAAACAGGGTTCCGGGGGGTACCTCCGTTTGATCGGAGGGACCTCGCCCCGGGTCGAGGTGCCACGTTTCACCTACACCTGCGCACCCCGGGCAGCCAACCCGCAGTTCATCGCCTCCCTTCTGGCACAGGCGCTGAGCCGTCTTCCCGAAAGTATTCGGCGTCTGCCCCCGGAGCGGATGATCGCGACGGTCACGTTCATCATCTCCCGGGAAGGAGTCCCCGAAGAGGTGCGGCTCGTCCGGAGCAGCGGCTTTGCGGAGATGGACCGGGAAGCGGTGCAGGTGGTGGGGCAGGGCCGCTTCCATCCGGCCCAGATCGACGGCCAACCCGTCGCGGCCACGGCGACCCAGCCGCTGCACTTTCGCTACGCGGCTGGACGTTAGACCCGGGCCCCCTCTTCGGGTAGCGTCCCGCCAGGCACGGATCCGATCCGCCCCGCCACGGCGTAGACCCTGCATGCGCCAAAGCCCCCTAGTGGCGGATCAATCCCGTCCACATCCCGATGCCTCTCCAGACATACCCATGAACGACGGCTACTACCATTCGCACGACCTCCCCCGCTTCCCCGAGATCGGCGCCGACGCCCCGGAGCTGGCCAAGAAGTTCTTTGACTACTACGGCGCCGTTTTCGCCGAAGGCGCCCTGTCGGAGCGGGAAAAATCGCTGATCGCGCTCGCGGTGGCGCACGCGGTACAGTGTCCCTACTGCATCGATGCCTATGCGCAGGACTGCCTCGCCAAGGGCTCCGACGCGGAGCAGATGACCGAGGCCGTCCACGTGGCGGTCGCCATCCGCGGCGGCGCGTCGCTGGTGCACGGCATGCAGATGCGCAACGTCATCGAAAAGATGGGGATGTGATCGTGGGTCGTGTTCTCCCCACCCTGCAGAAGCGCGGCGCCGGCCTCGCCTCCACCCGCTCTCAGAGGGCGCTGCTTGCCGGGATCCCGCTGGCCCGCTCGTTCGAGGACGCGCTGGAGGAGTCGGCTCTCTTCCCGCTCCGCCCCACCGGGATCGAAATTTTGCAGATCAACGTCGGCAAGAAGTGCAATCAGACCTGCCGCCACTGCCACGTGGACGCGGGACCGGACCGCACCGAGATGATGCCGGACGCCGTGGTCGACCGCGTGCTGGAGGTGGTGGAATCCACCGACATCCCGGTGCTCGACATCACCGGGGGGGCGCCCGAGATCCACAAGCGGTGGCGCGAGATGGTGGAGCGCGCGACCGCGGCCGGGAAGCGGGTCCTGGACCGCTGCAACTTGACCATCACCACGCTCCCCAACTACCGCTACCTGCCGGAGTTCTTTGCCGAGCACCGCGTGGAGGTGGTCGCGTCGCTCCCGCACTTTCGCGCCAAGGGAACCGACGCGCAGCGCGGCGACGGGGTGTTCGAGCAGTCCATCGAGGCGCTGCAGCGCCTGAATGCGCTGGGGTACGGGCATCCCGGAACGGGGCTGGTGCTGAACCTGGTTACCAACCCGGTCGGCACCTTTCTCCCCTCGAACCAGGCGGGGCTGGAGCGCGACTGGAAGCAGCAGATGCGGCGGCTGTACGGGATCGAGTTCAACGCGCTCTTCAGCATCACCAACATGCCCATCTCCCGCTTTCTGGAGTTTCTGGAGGAGGGCGGGAAGCTGGGCGAGTACATGGAGCGGCTGGCAAACGCGTACAACCCCGCCGCCGCCGCGGGGGTGATGTGCCGCAACACCCTGTCGGTGGGGTGGGACGGCACGCTGTACGACTGCGACTTCAACGGGATGCTGGACTTGCCGGTTCACTCCGCCGCGCCGCGCACCATCTTCGAGTGGAACCGGGCGCGGCTGGAGGCTCGGGAGATCGTGCTGGGGGCGCACTGCTTCGGGTGCACCGCCGGGGCGGGGTCGAGCTGCGGCGGGGCGACGGCCGCGTGATCGGAATCATCGGCGGGACCGGCCTGTACCGGATGGAGGGATTGGAGGTGCGGGAACGGCGCGAGTTCCAGACACCCTTCGGCGTGCCTTCCGCCCCCCTGGTCGTCGGCGAGCTCGGTGGGCAGCCGGTCGCCTTTCTCCCGCGGCACGGCGAGGAGCACCAGCTCCTGCCCAGCGAGATCCCCTACCGGGCCAACCTGTGGGCCCTCAAGTCGGTGGGCGTCCGGCGCGTCGTCGGCGTGTCGGCCACGGGGAGCCTCGCCCTCGAGATCGAGCCGGGAGACCTGGCGATCCCCACGCAGTATTTCGACTGGACCCGCGGCCGGCGCGCCGCCACCTTCTTCGGCGACGGCCTGGTGGCGCACGTGTCCACCGCCGAGCCCACCTGCCCCGCGCTCGCCAGCCGCGTCGCCGGGACCGCGGACGCGCTCGGCACCCGGCTGCATCGGGACCGCACCTACGCCTGCGTGGAGGGCCCGCGGCTCGGCACCCGCACCGAAAGCCTGTTCCTCCAGAATGCCGCGGGGTGCCACCTGGTGGGGATGACCAACGTTCCGGAGGCGTTTCTGGCTCGGGAGGCGCAACTCTGCTACTGTACCGTCGCCATCGCGACCGACTACGACTGCTGGCTGGACGACCCCGCGCGGCACGCCAGCGTGGAGCAGATCCTCCCTCTCTACCAGGCGAACCTGGGGCGGATCCAGGCCATCCTCGCTCGCCTGCTCGCGGACGCCGCACCGCTGGAACCGTGCGGCTGCCGGAGCGCGCTCCGGCACGCCGTGCTCACCCCCGAGAGCGCTCTGTCCGCCGAGCAGCGCCACATCCTGGACTTTCTGCGCCTCTGACCCCCGTGGACCCGCTGCGCGAGCTCGCCGTGGTAATCCCCGTCGCCCCCGGGGACCGGGCATGGGAGACGCTGCTCGCCGATCTGCGGGCCCTCCCTGCGGAGGCGGAGGTCGTGCTCGCCGGGAGCGAGGCGCCGCCCCCCGATCTCCCCTCCAACCTCCGCTGGGCCCGGGCCCAGCGGGGGCGCGCCCGCCAGATGAACGCCGGCGCCCGCGCCACGGACCGCACCTGGCTCTGGTTTCTCCACGCCGACTCCCGCTTCGCCCCCGACACCCTGCCGTCGCTGCGCCGCGCGCTCGCCACGGCGCCCGACGCGCTGCACTTCTTCGACCTCGCCTTTCTGGACGACGGCCCCGCGCTGATGCGGCTCAACCAGGCGGGGGCGTGGATCCGCTCGCGCTGGGGGGGGATGCCCTTCGGGGACCAGGGCTTCTGCCTCCGCCGCGAGCTGTGGGAGCGGCTCGGCGCCTTCCGCACCGACGCGCCCTATGGCGAAGACCACCTGCTCGCCTGGAAGGCGCGCCGGGAGAGGGTCCCGCTCCGTCCCACCGGCGGGACGCTGCGCACCAGCGCACGGCGCTACCGGGAGCGAGGGTGGCTCGCCACCACCGCGCGGCACCTTCGCCTCACCGCTCTCCAGGCCTTTCCGGAGTGGGTGAGACTGCTGCGCGGATGAGCGGCGCCGTCGCCGTCTGGGTGAAGACGCCGGGCCTTTCCCCGCTGAAGACGCGGCTCGCCCGCACCGTCGGCACCGCGACGGCGGAGGAATTCTACCGGCGCTCCGCCGACGCGGTGCGCGCGGTCGTACAGCGGGCGGCCGACGATCTGCCGGGGTGGCTCACCCCCTACTGGGCGGTCGCCGAGGCGGAATCGGATGCGTGGCAGGGCTTCGCGACGGTGCGTCAGGGGAGTGGGGGGCTCGGCGAGCGGCTGTCGCACGTGTACGACACGCTTCGGGCGCGGCACCCATGGGTGATCTTCCTGGGCGCCGACGCGCCTCAGATCACCGCCGGGGTGCTGAAGCGGGCGGGCGAGATCGCCGGAAAGGGGCGCTTCGTGCTGGGTCCCGCGGAGGACGGGGGGTTCTACGTTTTCGCCGGGGGGCACCCCATCCCCCGAGCGGTGTGGCGCGACGTCGCGTACAGCGACGCGGCAACGCTGCGCGAACTTGAGCGGGGACTGCGGCCGCTCGCTCCCGTGGATCGGCTCGCCACGTCGTTCGACGTGGACAACGCCGGCGAGCTGCTCCGCCTCCGGGACGAGCTGGGGCGCCAGGCGGAGATCCTCCCGGAGCAGCGTGCGCTCGCGGAGTGGCTTACCCGAAGCGTGCCAGCCTCCGGTTGACCTCGGCCACGTCCACCGCCTCCGGGTCCCCCGCC
>JALZKG010000382.1 GCA_030859365.1 Gemmatimonadota bacterium | reverse complement strand
TTCCAGCTCCGTACGTCCTCCCCGCATCCGCAAGATCCTCGTGGAGCGGCCGGTTGGACGAGCCGCGGCGGCGGTATTCGCCGCGCAGGATGCGGTCGGCGTCGCCGCGCTGGTACCAGTCCCGAAGCTCCGCCACGCGCAGCACCGGAAAGGGGTGGTCGGTACCCAGCAGGTTGAGGACCTTGAACAGCTGGTCCGCGAGGTCGCCGCCCTCCCGGTACTCGTCGGCCTGCCGCAGAAAGTCGGGGAGGTTGGTTTCCCCGCCGCGCCCGCCGCCGGCCAGCTTGAGCATGGTGCACATCCCCGCCTCGGGGTTCTGCGTGGCGAGCGCCCCGGCCCGATCGCTGGAAAGCTCCGCCTTGCGGTACCACTCCATCAGCGCCAGGAGCACGGCGCGCGCGGCGAGCCCCACCACCGGGAAGCCCTGCTGTGCGAGCCGCATCAGCAGCGCCATCATGGTGGTGTACAGGACGTGCCCGCTCATCACGTGTCCCACCTCGTGCCCGAGCACGAACTCCAGCTCGTCGTCGTTCAGCAGGCTCACCATCCCGGAGTTCAGGATGATGAACGGCCGCTCCATTCCGTAGGCACCGGCGTTCACCAGCGGAGTCTGGGTGACGTACACCGGGTAGCTTTCCGGCGCGTCCAGCGTTTCGGCGACGCGGTGGAACAGGTGATGGACGCGGGGAAACTGGGTGGGGGACACCCGGACCGCGTTGGCCTGAAAGGCGAGCCGCACCGGCTTTTCGCCGAAGAACCCGAAGAGCGCCTTGAGCACCTGGTCGAAGGCCGGCACCCTGCGCAGGGCGTTCAGCGCCGCCCGGTCGGCGGGGTGCTCCCAGCTACGGGAGTCGATCTGGTGCAGCACGATGCGCGACGGTGGAGCGAGCGGCGGCATGGAGAACACGGATGGAGGAGGGGGACGGCGCACGGGAGCCGCCCACCCCTACGCCAGGGGGAGGCAAAGGTTTCGCGCGTGGTGACGGGTGGAGAAACATCTGGCTGGCTCCCGGGTACACGGGGAAGCAGGATCTTGAACATACGTTCGTCTGGTGGGCCTGTCCACCCGGATCCGCTGCCGTGGTTTTCCTTATCTTCCCGCAAACCGGAGAATCAGGATGCGACTTCCCCGCCTTTCGATGCTCTTCGCCCTGCTGGGGCTGGCGGTGCTTTCCCCCGAGCTGCTCCCTGCTCAGGGGCAGGCGCGCTCCCTCGAGGGGACCTTCGCTTACGACGCTCAGGCGAGCGAGCAGATCAATCCCGCGATCGAACGGGCGATCGCCCGGATGAACATGGTGACCCGTCCGATCGCACGGGGACGGCTGCGGAAGACCAACACCCCCTACCAGCGCCTCGCCATCGCGCACACCCCGTCTCAGGTGACGGTCACCACCGACGGGCGCAACCCGATCGTCACGCCCGCCGCGGGCACACCGGTCGACTGGCGCCGGGAAGACGGCGAGATGCTCAAGGTGAGCACCGAATGGAAGAACCAGGTGCTGGAGCAGACCTTTGCCGCTCCGGACGGCAAGCGTATCAACGCGTACTCGCTGAGCCCGGACGGCCGCACCCTGACGATGAACGTCACGGTCACGAGCCCGCGTCTCGCGGCGCCACTCACTTACCGTCTGGTGTACCGCCGCGCCTCGTAGAGAGCGTAGAGAGCGACGCGGGCGGTCCTGCCCCGGCGGGGAGACGGCTCGCCGTCTCCCCGCCGTTTCTTTGCTCCGGCGGCTGCCCGGCCGTCGTTCCGGCCCGCTCCGGGTGCGGCGGGAGCCCCGCCGGAGACGCGGGGAGCAGCGTTTCGACCCGCCCCGGCTGGCTTTCCCACGCGTCGAATAGCTCCGCGTACTCCAGCCCCCACGGCTGGCCCGCCATCCGCAGCCGCTGGAGGTTCCACTCGGGATCCCCGAAGCCGATCTCCCGGTGGTAGAAGCGGGCGAGCCGGTCGATCCCTTCCAGCTGCGCCTCCACGTCCACCATCACCGCGGGGAGGACAGAGTGGAGGTCGCGGATGGTGAAGACCGGCACCGGCGCGCGGTGGGGCTCCTCCGGCGCGACCGCCTTCGCGATTCGCGCCAGCGTCACCGCGTCCCGGAAGATCTTGCCGCACGCCTGATGGTCCGGGTGACGGAGCCCCCGTGTCCATCCCTCGCCCCAGGTAGCGAGAGCGTCCGGGCGGATCTCCGCCACCACCCGGGCGACGCGCTCCGCCGCCTCCGGTGTGGCGACGAGGCGGGTGTCCCCGAAGTCCAGAAAGCGAGCCTCCACCCCGAGGATCTCCGCCGCGCGCTCCCCCATCTCCTCGCGCCGCGCGGCGACCTGCTCCGGCGGCAGCGGGCCGAACGCTTCCGTTCTTTCGCCGCGGGTCAGCCACACCACCACCACCCGGTCCCCCCGCGCGCGCTGGGCGAGGATGCTCCCCGCGAGGGCAAGCTCGTCGTCGGGGTGGGCGAGGCCGACCAGCAGCGTTTGGACGGGCATGAATACGAAGCTCAGGGAGGGGGGAGCGGGCGCCCGGCGCGGGGCTTGCCGTTCCGCGCCGCGGCCGCCCCAACGCAAGGGGCGCGCCCCCGGCCTTCGGCGTCCCGGCCCCTCTTCCCCACTCCTCGCGAGTCCGGCCACGTGAAGCTGCACATCCTGCGCGTCGAACAGCGCCTGCCCATCGCGGTGGACCAGGCGTGGGACTTTCTATCCGATCCACGCAACCTGCCGCGCATCACGCCGCCCTCCATGGGCTTCCGGATCACCTCCGATCTTCCCGGGCGGATGTACGCGGGGATGATCGTGGTCTACCGTGTCAGCCCGATGCTCGGGGTGCCGCTCACCTGGGTCACGGAGATCACCCAGGTGGAGGAGCCCCGCCTCTTCGTGGACGAGCAGCGTTTCGGGCCGTACCGCTTCTGGCACCACCAGCACCACCTCCGCCCGGTCCCCGGCGGGACCGAGATGAGGGACATCGTGCACTACGCGCTTCCCCGGCTCCCCGGCGCGGGCGTGGCGCGGGCACTGATCGTCGGACCACAGCTGCGGCGAATCTTCGAGTTCCGCCGCAGGGTGCTCGAGGAGAGATTCGGTACGCTGCCGGAGTAGCCGTCGGCGGCCGCCTCTGGATCAAAGGGCGGCCGCGCTGTATCTTGGTTGTTCCTGCCTCCCTCAGCGCGCACGCCGCCGCACATCTGTTTCCATCTCCCCGCCACAGCATTCGATGTCCGCTGCGCTCCGCATTCCCGCCGTCGCCGCCCCGCGGCTGCTCGCCCTCCTCGCGTCCCTGGTGCTGATGGGGTGCGCGTCCGGCTCGCCCGCCGCGGTTCCGTCCGGCCCCACCCCCGAACCGCCCGCCGCCGCCGAGCCCACCGAGCGCGCCGGGCCGCTCCCCGTCAAGCAGAGGCGGGACCTGCTCGGTGGCGTCGCCTACGACCTCCCCGTGGAGGCGAACAGCTGGGTGGAGCGCGAGCTCGACTTTCTCGTGGAGCAGCGGCGGGAGGTGATCGGCCGCTGGATGGCGCGGGCCGACTTCTACGAGCCGTTCGTGAAGCAGGTGCTCGCCGCCGAAGGGGTGCCGACCGACCTGCACCACCTGGCGATGATCGAGAGCGGCTACGTGCCCACCATCCGCAGCCGCGCCGGTGCGGTGGGGATCTGGCAGTTCATGCCGGCGACGGGGCGGGGGATGGGGCTGCGGGTGGACTCGCTGGTGGACGAGCGGATGGATCCGGTCCGCTCCACCGTCGCAGCCGCGCGCCATCTCCGCTCGCTGCACCGGAGCTTCAGGGGCGACTGGGCGCTCGCGGCCGCGGCGTACAACGCCGGGAGCGGACGCATCAGCCGCGGGATGCAGGGGATCGGCGCCAGCAACTTCTGGGACCTGGCCGCCTACGGGACGCTCGCCAGCGAGACCCGCCAGTACGTCCCCCGCCTGTACGCGATGACGATCATCGCCCGTGATCGGCAGCGCTTCGGGTTCGATCCTCCGCAGGGGGTGGCGCGAACCTTCGCCTTCGACAGCGTGGAGGTGGACCTGCCCACCCCGCTCGCCGAGCTGGAGCGGATCGGCGGGCTGCCGGCGGACGTGCTCGGCTCGCTCAACCCCCACCTGCTCCGCGCCACCACACCGCCGGGGCGCTACTGGGTGTGGACGCCGCGCGGCGCCGGCCCGGGGGTGCAGGCGGCGTTTCAGAACTCCGACTTTCGGCGCCACCGTGGCGTGACGCGCTACGCGGTGCGCCCCGGCGAGGATCTGCGGACGCTGGCGGAGCTCGCCGGGGTCTCCGCCGAGCGGCTCCGGGAGCTGAAC
>JALZKG010000191.1 GCA_030859365.1 Gemmatimonadota bacterium | reverse complement strand
ACTCAGAGTCGCCGTTCGAGGGATCGCTCATTCGTCCTCCAACAGGGAGAAAGGAACCACCGGGCCGTGCCCGAGCGTCTCCAGATCCGACCGGAGCAGCCTCGCATCCCCGACCGCTACGATCGTCAGCCGCTCCGGGTGCAACCGCTCACGCGCCACCCGGAGCACCTCCTCCGCCGTCACGGCGAGGATCCGGTCGCGGTACGAGTCGAAGTAGTCCAGCGGCAGGTCGTAGGCGGCGAGAGTGGCGAGCCTCCCGGCCACTCCATCGGTGGTTTGCGCTCGCAGGGGAAAGACGCCCGCGAGATAGCTGCGCGCGTCGTCCAGCTCCCCGGCGGCGACCGGCTCGTCCTGGAGGCGTCGGATCTCCCGCAGAACCTCCCCGGCAGCCGCAGCCGCCCGGTCCGTCTGCACCGCCGTGGAGACGGAGAAAAACCCTGGAGCGCGCCTCATCACCCACTGGGAGTGGACGCCGTAGGTGTAGCCGTGCCGCTCGCGGAGGTTGAGGTTCAGCCGGGACGAAAAGGTACCGCCCAGGATCGCGTTCATCACCAGGAGCGGAAAGAAGTCGGGGGTGTCGCGCGGAACGCCCACGTGCCCGAGACGGAGCTCCGTCTGCACCGAGCCGGGCCGGTCCACGACGAAGACGCGTCCCTCCCCCGCAGCCGCGCGGATCTGCGGCTCCGGGCGATCCGGAGCGGTGCCACCCCAGTCACCGAACACCCGGTCAGCCAGCCCGCGGACCGCTTCGGAGTCCAGATCGCCGGCGGCGATCAGTGTGGCGCCCCGGGGGCTGAACCGGCTCGCGTGAAAGACGGCTGCATCCTCCCGTGAAATCCGGCCGACGGTCGCAGGAGTGCCGCCAAGAGGGCGGGAAAAGGGCGTTTCCGGCGCGAAGATCGTCCCGATCACGGCTTCGTCGGCCAGCCCGCGTGGATCGGCGCGGCTCTGCGAGATCTCGGCGATCCGCTCGGCGCGGACACGCTCCACTTCGGAGGGGGGGAACACCGGATTGCGGGCTAGATCCGCCAGCAGCACCGCGGTCTTCTGCACGGAGCGGCGCAGCCCCGTGATCCCCACGTGCGTCCAATCCCATGTGGCGCTCACGTCCACGCGGACGCCCATCCCCTCCACCTGTTCCGCGAGGGTCGCGGCGTCGCGCGTGGAGGTCCCGGATTCCAGCAGATCCGCGGTGAGCGAGGCGAGGCCCCCGAGGTCCGCCGACTCCGTCGTCGCCCCGGCGGGAAGCAGCAGGCTGAGGGTGACGACCGGAAAGGCGTGGGATGTTGAGGCGAGGATCTGGAGTCCGTTCGGGAGCTCGCCCTGTTTCACGGCGGGGAAGAGGTAGGGCCGCGGAAGGGCCGCGCGAGGTACCCGCGACCGGTCGAGAGGGGGAGCGGAAGCAGGCAGGATCACGAGCCCTCCGGGGGAGCTGGGAGGTAGACGAGCACCGCGGCGCGATCCGGGTTCAGAAATGAGCCGGCGAGCTCCTGCACGCCCTTGGGAGCGACGGCACGGTAGCGGTCCAGCTCCGTGTTGATCCGGTCCGGAGCGTCGAACTGGGTGGTGAACATGGAAAGCTGATCCGCTCGCGTCCCCACCTGCTGGAGCGAGATCGTGTGCTGGGCCTCCGTCGCGAGGATCGCCCGCTCCACCTCCGCGGCCCGCGCGGGTGCGCCGGCGAGCTCCACCAGGTGGGCGCGGAGCGCGGCCTCGACGACGCCGGCGTCGGCGTCGGGGGCGGCGGTCGCCCATAGAACCACCATCGCGGAGCCAGTCACCACGGGAAAGACGAACGCGGCGACGTCCTGCGCCAGACGCCGGGTTCTCACCAGGTCGCCGTACAGACGCGATGCCTTGCCGCCCGCCAGCAGGTGCGCGGCCGTCTCGGCCGCGTAGAAACCGGGGCTTCCGAAGACCGGCACCCGCATCGCCATGTAGACCCGGGGAAGCGCCACGACCGACCGCACCACGGTGCGGATCTCCCGCTCCAGCGTGGGGGGGATCTCGACGCGCCCGGGTAGGGGCGGAAGCTCCGGACCTCGTGGCAGGGGTCCGAAGTAGCGGTCGATGGAGTCCCGCGCCGCCTGTGCCTCGAAGTCGCCACACAGCGAAAGCACCGCGTTGTTCGGCGCGTAGTAGGTGCGGAAGAAGGCGATCACGTCGTCCAAGCTGGCAGCATCCAGATCGTCCATGCTGCCGATCACCGAATGATGGTAGGGATGGTCGGCGGGAAAGACCATCGCCTGCAGCCGCTCGTCCCAGTCACCGTACGGCTGGTTGTCTACCCGCCAACGGCGCTCGTTCTTCACCACCTCGCGCTGGTTGTCGAGCTTCTCCTGCGTCATCGCCTCGGCGAGAAACCCCATCCGGTCCGATTCCAGCCAGAGGGCGAGGTCCAGATGGTTGGAGGGAAGGGTCTGATAGTAGTTCGTTCGGTCGAGCCAGGTCGAGCCGTTCACGCTTCCCCCCGCTCGCTCCACCTGGGCGATGTGGCCGGTGTCCGGGACGTGGGCCGAGCCCTGGAACATCATGTGCTCGAAAAGATGGGCGAAGCCGGTACGCCCCGGGCGTTCGTTGCGGCTGCCGACGTTGTACCAGAGGTTCACCGCCACCACCGGCAGCGAACGATCCTCGGACAGGACCACCCGCAGCCCGTTCGGCAGCGTGAAACGCTCAATCGGGAAGTGCATCGCGAAGCCGTTGCAGAAGGGAACGGGGCGGATCCACGAACTCCGCCCCTTCGAAGATCGCGAGCGGAAGGCCGACGCTCTCCCGGAGCGTGTGGCGCCACTGCTGGCGCGCATTGGCTGAGATCGGACTGGAGCGCGTCGGCGAGGAGTACGCCCGGATTCCGAAGCGCGCCGCGAGAATCCGCAGCCGAAGCATGTGAAACGGATCGCTCACCAGCACCACGCTGCGCATCCCCCGCCGCTGCATCAGCGCGGCCACCGCGGCGATCGATTCGGCCGAACGTTGTCCGGTCCGCTCGGTCAGCACCGCCCGCGCGGGGATCCCGGCGCGTACCGCGTAGCGGCGGCCGACCATCGCCTCGCTCACCGTGTCGCCCGGTGCGGTTCCGCCGGTCATGATCAGCGTCGGCGCAACGCCGCGCCGATAAAGGGTAATGGCGTGGTCCAGCCGGGCGCGAAGCACCGGCGACGGGCGGCCGTCGTACTGAGCGGCACCCATCACGACGATGGCATCCACCCGCTGCGCCTCGTCCCGCCCACCGTAGGCGTGGACGGCGGTAACGGCGAGCACCCAGCTGGCGCAGAGCACCCCCAGCCCGGCGACCAGCAGGCGGCCTGCCGCGCGGATCACGCGGGGCCTCAGAACGGCGAGCGGAGCAATCGCTCCCGAAGCGCCGAGGGCGCGATCTCCCCGCGCAGAAACTCCCGGGCCGCTTCGGGGCCAGCGTCCAGACACTCCTCCACCGAGGCGAGGACGCCGCCCTCCACGTCCGTCGCCACCGTCTCGGCGCGGGCGAGTGCGTTCCACGCCTCGTCCTCCCACCCCTCGGCCGCGCAGGCGAGCGCGCAGAGAAGCTGGACCTCCACGTCTTCCGGAGCGTCCAGCGCCGCGCGGTGCATTTCCTCTGCCGCGTCTTCCGCATCCTCCTCCATCAGGAGCAGGGCGCGCAGGGCACGAAGCTCTCCGTTACCCGGATCGAGAGCGACCGCCTCGCCCCACTCGGCGAGCGCCTCTTCCCTCCGCCGCGCCCGAAGGTAGGCGCCGGCAAGCTCCCCGCGTACGACCGTGTCCGTTTCGTCGATCGCGCGGGCCGCCTCGAGCTCGGCCACCGCCTCCGCGGGGAAACCTTCGCGCGAAAGGTAGGCTCCGTAGTTGAGGCGAGCCAGAAGCACGTCGGGGCCGGTCAGTGCGGCGAGCCGGAGTGTCGACTCCGCATCCGGATCGTCGAAAGCCGCGAGCCCCTCCCCGGCAAGGGCGAGCGTCACCGGCTCGGCGGGAGCCGCGGCGATGCAGCGGCGGAAGTACTCGTACGCCACTCCCTCCGCCCCCTGCTCCCGCGCGGCGGCACCCAGCCAGCACAGCAGCGTCGGCTGTTCGCCCCAGCGCTCCAGGGCGGTGGCGACAAGCTCGCGAGCGTCCTCCCACGCCTGATCGGCCACCAGTTGCGTGGCACGTTCCAGGAGCGCGTCCAGCTCCTCCTCCGGGGGCTCAGCGGCCATGCGCCACCTCCAGCATCGGGAGAACGGTCGAGCCATGGTCGGGTGCAGCCGAAATGAGCGGTTCGAGAGCCTCGCGCAACGAGAGGGAGATAGGAGTGCTGCGGCGGGTCCGGGTGTCGAAGATCGCAAGGGTGACGAGGCCGTCGCACACCCGGCGCCCGTCCGCGCCGAGGATCTCCTGGCCGATCTGCAGGCTGCTCGTGCCGATATGCACGAGCCGCGCGCGCACCCGCAACTCGTCGCTGAGACGAGCTTCGTTGCGAAAGTTCACGTTGACGTTGACGATCGCGGTTCCCACACCGGAGGTGCCGAGCAGATCCAGCGGCACGCCGCTCTGGCGCAGCCACTCGAAGCGCCCCCACTCCAGATACTCGAGGTACTTGGCGTTGTTGACGTGTCCGAGGGAGTCCAGCTCCGTGGAGCGGACCGTGATCGAAAGCTCGCTTGTCATACACGCTGTCGTGAGCAGAACCGAACCGATGCCCGGAGCGGGACTCGAACCCGCATGGCCCATAGGCCGGCAAATTTTAAGTCTGCTGTGTCTACCGATTTCACCATCCGGGCGTTCACCCCTCCGCAGCCGCGCGTAGGGCCTGCACATTCTCAGCCATCGACCCCGCGCCGCCGAAGACCGCGGAGCCCGCGACGAGCACCCCCGCGCCCGCCCGAACCACCGGGCCAGCCGTTGCGGGCGCGACGCCGCCGTCCACCTGCAGCTCGACCCCGTTCAACCCCGTCTCGTCCAGCAGACGCCGCATCCGTCTCACTTTATCGGTCATCGCCGGAATGTAGACCTGCCCCCCGAAGCCCGGATTCACCGTCATTACCAGAACGAGATCGACAAAGGGAAGAATCTCGTTCAACGCTTCCACCGGTGTAGCGGGGTTGATCGCGACGCCGGGGGACAGCCCGAGCGTGCGCATCTCCTCGACGACCCGATGCAGGTGCGGGCACACCTCTGCGTGCACCGTCACGCGCGCGGCTCCCGCCCCCGCGAAGGCAGGAAGAAGCCGTTCCGGCGCTTCGACCATCAGATGAGCATCGACGGGAAGGGTGGCCGAGCGGCAGGCGACCTCCACCGCCAGAGCGCCGAAGGTGAGGTTCGGGACGAAGTGTCCGTCCATCACGTCCACATGGATCCAGTCGACTCCCGCGAGCTCCGCTTCCGCCACCTGCTCCCCGAGACGCGCAAAGTCCGCCGATAACACCGACGCAGCGATCTTCGGGATATTCACTCCGCTCCCTCCCCTTGCGGCCCGAGGATCTCCACCCCGTTCTCACCAGCGACCACGGCCGCCGAAACGAGATTGAGAAAAAGGCCACTCTCGATGACCCCCGGCCAACCGGCGAGTTCCCGCTCAAGCGCTGCGGGATCGCCGATCCCCGTTGCAAAGGCGCAGTCCACGATCAGGTGTCCACCGTCCGTCCGGAACGGCTCTCCGTATGGATTCCGGCGGAGGATAGGAGTGCACCCGAGCGAGGCAAGAAAACGCTGGTGAACCGTCGCTCCGAAGGGATCGATCTCGACCGGCAGCGGAGCGCGCGTCCCCAGCCGCTGGACTCGCTTGCCGCCATCCACGGCGATGATCACCCGCCGAGATACCCGAGCGACGATCTTCTCCCGCAGCAACGCACCGCCGAGACCCTTGATCAGCCGCAGCTCGGGGTCGACCTCATCGGCACCATCCAGGGTCAGGTCGAGCTCCGGAAATTCGTCGAGGGTGCTCAACGGAAGCCCCAGCGAGCGGGCTCGTCCCTCCGTCTCCCGCGAAGTGGGAACTCCGATGACGTGCCGCCACTCCCCCGCCGCCCGACGTGCCGCGATATGCTCCAGCACGTGCAGCACGGTGGAGCCGGTACCAAGACCCAGCGCCATCCCGTCCTCGATCCAGCCACACGCGCGAACGGCGGCGCGGCGTTTCAGCTCTTCTGCAGACAGGGTGGAAGTTGAAATCGGCCCGGCGTGGGTGGAGGTGTGAAGGTGGCGGGTCGGGCGGCGGCAATCTACATGTCCGGGCGTTTCGCCGCGAGCGACAAAGAATAAGGGGGGTGCCCGTGCGGGCACCCCCCAGTCCAGCGGGTACTGCGACTGCTGCGTGCCTGCCGCTTAGCCGCGGACGCGGATGGCGGCTTCCTGCTGGTACACGGCGAACTCACAACCCGTGCGGGCCGGCAGGTAGATCACCTGCGGGGCACCGGTTGCACCGGTCTCGGCAAAGACCTGAACACCGCGGAACTCCCCGATCCGGCTGACCTCTTCGGCACCGATGACCCGCGGCAGCCCGAAGCGGACGTAGCGGCGGCCCTGGAAGGTGATCGGCTCGTTGTTGATGTACCACGCCTCACCCGATGCGTAGCCCGTCGTCGCCGGGAACGCCTGACCGAAGGGACGCTGCTGCCCGTCCATCATCACCATGGTGTCACCCGTGGCCGGGTTGAACGTCGCCTGCACGTTCCTCAGCTGCGTACCTTCCACCACGCACACCGTGATCTGACGCATCTCCTCGACAGGCGGACGCGGCGGCGGCGGCGGCGGCGGGGGAGGAGGCGGCGGCGGCGGCGGGAGGATGTCTCCCACCAGCAGCTTCACGCCCGCGTTGATCCGCGTGGTCAGGGCGAAGCGGTCGTCGGCGATCGTGGCTCTCCCGCCGGTGGGAACCCGGATCGGGGAGGGAAGAAAGCCGTCCCCCACGTGCACCGGAGAGTCGTACCCGTGCAGACCGACCTCTCCGAAGAGCGCGAGGCTGTTGCCCAGGCGCAGCAGATCCATCCCGGCGCCGACGACTCCCTGGCCGACGGTGGAGTGGTTCAGGTCGTAGGACAGGCAGGCTCCCTGCGACAGGGTGTACGGCTCGCACCCGAGACGATTCTCTCCCGCGACGTTGGTGGTCAGTCCGCCACCGCCGGCGAAGAAGTACACGGAGGCGAGACGATCTCCCACGTCGGGGCGCAGGAAAAAGGGTCGAAAGACCAGGTTTGCGTCGTAGAAGTAGTTGTTCAGCACGAAGGCGCCGCGCTCGAAGCTCCCCCGGTCCGCCGAGATGGCGTCGTCGGGGAAGATGTCGAAGAAGCCATCGCTCGGGAATGGCAGCCGTGAGGGCATGTAGGCGCCGTGCAGGCGGACGCCCAATCGGGGGCTGAGCCAGTAGGTGGCGTTGGCTCCGAAGATGGGCGCGTAGCCGATCTTCATGGTCGTCCTGCCGTCCTCCACGAACATGCTGTCGCGCACGATCCCCGTGCGGCTCTCGTACCAGCGGCTGGTGACGGAGCCGCCGGCGTACACCCCGACGTCGAAGCGGGGAGCCCGCCGGTTCATCATCTCCTGCGCAGATGCTTCACTTCCAGACCATCCCACCAGCAGCGCTGCCGCCACGGCGGATGTCAGCAATCGTTTCATCGGGTCCTCTCGAGACCGGGGAAGGAACAGGGGTTGGTTCGTTCGCATGGAGAGGGCGGAAGCCGCCGGAGAGGGCGGCTTCCGAACCGGCTCCCTATGACGCGATGAACAGGCTGGCGATCGCGACGACGGTCCCCATGTCCAGCGGCTCGTCGAATGCCTCGCTGATCTTCTCCGCCGCGCTGCCCTGGAGCGCCGGCGTGAAGGTCAGCCCGGTCAACGGAGTTCCACCCTGCGTGGTGTTCGCCTCGGAAGGGAACATGTCAGCGGGGTTCCCCGCGCCGTAGATCGCGTTGCCTACCGCGGTGCTCCCAACGGTGGCGGGCACCACCCCGGTCTGCGCGAGGGTAATCCACCCCTTCTGCGGAGCCACCTCGGCGAAGTTGCCGTTCAGGCGGCGCACCTCGGAGGCGTGCCGTGCCTCCACCGCGTGGATTTGCAACGCGGCGGTCAACACCGCGTCGTTGCTCATCAGGTTGGCAGCCTGCCCCTTGTACGCCCGTACGCCGGTGTCCTCGAAGCCCTGCGCGAGAGTGCGAAAGGTCGCGTAGTTGCTGAAGACATCGGGAAAGGCGCCGCCGGCGGTGAAGTCGAAGTTCGGCTTGCGGGAGTTGCGGGCGACCCCCAGCGCATCCTCCAGGAAGAGCACGTGCGCCGTCTCGTGGTCGGAGATGGTCTGAAAGATCTGCCGGTCCTGCGCGGGGATCAGCCCGGAGGTGTTGCGCCCGATCCGGTAGAACTCATCTTCCAGGTACTCCAGGGTCAGGGCGAACTCCAGCACCTGCTGCACCGTGGGGGCGGCCTGTGCCTGGAGCGGGGCGGGTTTGAAGAGCGAGGCGAAGATCGCCGGAATTCCGGCCAACGCCAGACCGGCGCCGGTCTTACCGGCCCCCTTCAACGCGTCCCGGCGGGATCCCATCTGTGCCATAAGGTCGGCGTCGAACTGCTCGAAAAGTGTCTTGTCGTTCATGAATCGGCTCGGTTACGCGCGGTAGGCGCTGGGAACGAAAGTCGGCACGTTGCTGAGCGTAACCGAATTCCGGATAAAGGGCGCCGCGGTGTTGATCACCACCTGCGGGGGAAGAGCGTCGTCGAAGGCGCGGGGCGCGAAGTCGCGGCTCCGCGGGTTCAGCAGGTCGCGGATGGCCGAGGCGTGGCGTGCTTCCACGGAGACGATCTTGCCGGCGATGCCGAGAAAGGTCGCACTCGCCAGAAACTGCCCCGCGCCGTTGTACGCGCCGACGCCCAGGTCCTCGAAGTTGCGCGCGTTGGTCAGCACCGAAAGGCGGCTGCCGAAGTCGATGCTGTCGAAGTTCGGCGTGAGACTGCCGATCGCGTTGGTTCCCAGAGCGGCGCGAAGGAAGTCGCGGTGCACCACCTCGTGGTCCCGCAGGTCGATGAGGACCTGGCGCTCCGCCGCACTCGGAAATGCGGTGTTGAACGCCGCGTTCGCCGTCACCTGGGTGTAGAACGCCGCTTCGAGCTGCTCCAGCGCATACGCGTAGTTCAGCACGCCGAAGTCGTTGGCGAAGTTGAGCGTCACCGCAGCCGGCGCGGGGGGCGGCGGGGGCGGGGGCGGAGGCGACTCCACCTCGACGAGGGTGCGGGTGTCCTCGTCGCAGGCCCCCGCGACCAGAGCGATCGCGCTCACTCCCGTCCACTTCACAAACGTCCGTCGGTCCGTGGGGCGCGCCAAAGGCGTCCGCTCCTCGGTTGCGGGCTCGGTGTTGTTAGCCATCTGGTTTCTCCGTTCAAGCTCGTGGTGTGTGATCATCCCTGGGACCTTCCAATACCGTCCGCCCGTTCGGAGCGGCCGGTCACGACTCGCTTCTCAGACTCTCGGGTCCTCCTTTCGCGATGGTCGGCGGATTGCCCGCAAGAGCGCGGAAAGCTCCGATCGAAGCGACGATCCGCTAGGGGTACGTTGGTGGAGCGAAAACGGATCTACGGGAGGCGCTGCCGGGCACTCAGGCTGTTCGTTGCCGACAAAACGCACGATTCAGATTACCATGAACAAACCTTGTACCAGACGGGACGCTACTACGAAAAGCTGCTACGCGGGGGCGGGGATGGGTCGTCAGGCAGGGAGCGCCGCTCGCGGAAGGCGAAGCCGGCGAGTTGAAGGCAGAGCTGGCGGATGGTTTCCGGAGACAGCAGCGGGGCGTGGGAGAGGAAGACGGGTGGGGCCTGATCGCCGAGCCGCTCGGCGGCGGCGCGGGTGAGCACCACGCGCTCGTCGCCAGGGAGGCGTGCGAGCGCAGCGGCCTCGTCCGCGAGAAGGTAGCGGATCTCGTCCTCCTCGCCCACCACGCCCGGGTACATGGCCTGCAGCCGGAGCGCGAAGCGCCGGTCGGCGAGCACCACGGTGAGCGGCCCCTCCCGCAGTCGGCGGCGCACCAGGGTAGCCACGTCCCGAGCCGCCTCCGGATCCACGGTGAGCGTCACCAGAGGGATGCCGAAGCGCTCCGCCATGGGCGCGGCCCGGCGGATGTGGTAGAGGGTGGTGGCGACGAGGTCCGCCCCCCCGAAGGCGGCGAGCAGCGCCGGATCGTCCGGAGATCTCGCCAGCTCGTCCCCATCGACCGGGACGACCCTCATCCCGTAGCCACTCCGCAGCTCGTGCCCGTATGCGGCGAGCATGTCCTCGCTGGACTCGAGCAGCACACAGCACGGCGGCTGCTCCTCCACCAAGCGGCAGAGGGCGGCGGAAAGCTCCGGCAGCGCGAGCCGCCGCCGCCGCGCGCCCGCGAGCAACTCCGCAATCCACTTCGTTTCGGAAGACGGAGATCCTGCGAAAGGAAGAGAAGAGCCGCCCATGTACACGCCGGACCGGCCCCGCACCTCCACCAGCCCGTCGGCCGCCAGTTCGTGATAGGCGCGCGAAACGGCGCGATGATCCTCGCCCGTCTCCCGCGCCATCTCCCGCACGCCTGGGAGCCGTCCGCCGGGCGCACACCCGGAAAGGTGGATTCGGTTCAGGATGAGCGTGCGGAGCCGGTCCGTGAGGGAAAGCTCCGACACCAGCCGTACCCCCCCCTACCGCACGGCCGAGGAGATCCGCTCGGCCAGCGCGCGCGGCACTCCGGGAACGGCGGCGATCTCCTCCACGCTGGCGTGCCGCAGGGCCCAAAGCGTCCCGAAGTGGCCCCCGAGCGCCTCCACGC
>JALZKG010000178.1 GCA_030859365.1 Gemmatimonadota bacterium | reverse complement strand
CGTGTGCATGGAGGGAGCCGGGGACCGCCTCGCCGCGGAGCAGCGCATGGATCCCCCGGTGAGGGAGGCCGGCGGTGTGGGCGGCGAAGGGAAAGGCAGGGGGACGGCGCTGCGGATCGCGCGGGGGCAGCGGACCGGCGTTCGCGAAGACCGCGCGGCGGCCAGCACGGACCGTCGCGGCGAAGATGCTGTGTCTGGCGAGGATGGGGCGAAGCGGCGTGGGCACCCAGGCGCCGAAGTGGCGTCCGAACAGCGCCGGCGCGTTCCGTCCGGAGAGAAGCGCGGTCTGTCCCGTGCCGCTCTGGGGACGGCCCGCGACGCCCAGGCTCGCGTCGACCGCCACGGCGACGGCCCGCTCCGCGCGGATCTGCCCCGTCCCATCCATCGCCGGCAGCACCGGGAGTGCGCCGCCCAGCAACGCCCGCAGGTGCGGGAGCCTGGCCGCGGCGACCGGATTGACCTCCGGATCATCGGCCCCGATTCCCACCCCGTCCACGAAGATCAGCAGCGCGCGTCCCATGCTACGCGATGGACGGACCCCCGTGAAGGAGGCTCCGGAAGCGGGTCAGGCCGGAATCGACAGCCGCTGTCCCGGACGGATGGTGCTGCGGGAGCCCATCCCGTTGGCCCGCTTGATCGCGGCGACGCTGGTGTTGTGGCGCCGCGCGATGGTCCAGAGCGACTCGCCCTTGCTCACCCGGTGGCTGCGCTTCGCCGCATCCTTCTTTGCGGGGGTCTTCGCCGCAACCCGGACGGGCTTCTTGGTCGCCGCAGCCTTTGCGCTGGCCAGCTTCGCCTCCGCCGCGCGGAGCTGGGCCGCGGCTCGGTCCGCTTCCAACTCGGCGCCGAAGTTCGCGGCGTAGACTCCGGCGCGGCCGCTCGGCACCCGCACCGCCCAAACTTCATTGGGTGGGGTGGCGCCGCGCACCAGCTGAGGGTTCATCGTGCGGATCTCGTCGCGGCTCACCCCGACCGCACGGGCCACCACGCCCAGGTCGGTGCCGCCGGGAACGTCCACCGCCTCGGTTTCGAGGGGGAGATAGCGCTCCACCCCGCCCAGCCCGTACTTGTGAGGCTCCTTGCCCACCAGGGCCGCGGCCACCATCAACGGCACGTAGTCGCGGGTTTCACGCGGCAGCCGGTGACGGATGCGCCAGAAGTCGTTTTCCTCGCCGCGCATGGAGCCGGTCTCCTCGCGCATCACCCGCCCGACGCGCCCCTCGCCCGAATTGTACGCCGCCGCGGCCAGGTACCAGGAGCCGAACATTCCGTGGAGGTCGTTCAGGTAAGCAAGCGCCGCGTCGGTCGACTTTTCCGGATCGCGGCGCTCGTCCACGTAGCCGTCGATGCGCAGCCCGTAGCGGCGCCCCGTGTCGGCGATGAACTGCCACAGCCCGACCGCCTGCGCCTTGGAGCGGGCGGTCGGATTGAAGCCCGACTCGATCATGGACAGGTAGAGCAGATCCTCCGGCATGCCGCGCGAGCGCAGCTTTTCGCGGATCATCCCCTCGTACTGGCCCGAGCGCTTCAAGTACAGCGCCATGCGATCCGTCTGCCGCTCGCTGAACAGGGTGACGAAGCGGTCCACCGACTCGTTGCGCACCACCGGGATGTCCCAGTGGGTCACCGGGGGTGCGGACGCGGAGATGGCGTCGCTGACCAGCGAGACCGGGATCGATGCTTCGGGATCGTAGCCGCGAACAGCGACCGTGGCCGTACCGAGGGCGGCGCCGAGGAGAACGGCGGCCGGAAGGGCGGAGCGAAAGTCCATGACGCCTCCAGGAAGGGGACTGCGTCGCGCCGGAAGGGAGGATTGCCGAACGGCCTCCGAGGCGCTGTGACCAAGGGCTACCCACGCCCGTTGCGATATGTTCCGAAGGCAAGATAATGCGTGGCAATCGGATACGGAACCCTTTCGTGTTTTTTACCCGCAGCCCCCCTCCCCGGACCAGGCCCGAAACAGGCTCGCCACCCCCAGCCAGAAGAGGAGAAACGCTACCGGCCAGGCCATCACCCGGGGCGCGAAGAAACCGACCGCGGCCAGGACAAAGAGGATCAGCGCGAGGGTGACCACCCAGCCACGGTCCTCCCGCCCGACGGTGCGCTGCCCCACCAGCGCACGCCCCAACATGGAGCCCGCCCGGGCGAAGCGGCCCAGGGTGCGCCCGACGCTCCCCCCACGGAAGGCGCGGCGCCGAGCCTCGCGCGCGGTAGCGCGCTCCGGCTTGCGGGTGTCGGCGGGGTTCTCCACCAGCTGCCGGTCGGTCGCGCGACGCTCCCGCCTCCCCCGGGAGGGACTCGCGAGGGTGATCTCCACGGAGTAGCCGAGGTCGCGCTCGAACAGCGCCTCCATCTCGGCGGCGAAGCCGCGGTCCAGCACGGCGACGTCCATCTCCCAATTTCCGAGCAGCGACGCCAGGTTCATGTTGCTCGAGCCGACGCGCGACCATACCCCGTCGGCGACGGCGGTCTTGGCGTGGATCATCGGCCCCTCCCACTCGAAGAGCCGCACCCCGGCCTCCAGCAGCGGCCGGTACCCCGCCCGGGACATCCCCCCTACCAGCGGCCAGTTGTTGTACGCCGGCACGATCACCCGCACGTCCACCCCGTCGCGGGCGGCGGAGGCGAGCGCCTCGGTCATGGCGGGTGGGGCGATGAAGTAGGGGTCGGTGATCCACAGCCGGCGCTCCACTCCGACGGCGACGAACTGGGACAGACGGTAGATCCGCGACCGCGCCGGCTCCCCCTGTACCACCCGCACGGACACCTCGCCCGCGCGCGCGACTTCGTCGGGGTCGGGCACCTCGTCGGGCGGAAGCGGTGCCCCGGCGGCGCTCCAACTCCGGGCGAAGGCCCGGTCGATCACGGCGGAGACCGGCCCGACGAACTCCACCCCGGTGTCGCGCCAGGGTGGGATGCCCGAGCCGGGGTTTCCCGCCCACTCGTCGCCGATGCACATCCCCGACACCGACGCGTACCCCCGGTCGGTCGCGACCACCTTGCGATGGTCCCTCCGGAGAAAGTTCAGCGGATCGCGCAGGCTCGGCGGCCCGAAGGCACGCACCTCCACGC
>JALZKG010000173.1 GCA_030859365.1 Gemmatimonadota bacterium | reverse complement strand
CAGCTGCGCGCTGACGCGCGGCGGGGCCGCGTTTTGCTGGGGGCGGAACAACTACGGACAGCTCGGAGACGGCAGCACCACCGACCGGGGGGTGCCGGTGCAAGTTGCCGGGGGCCACGCCTTCGCGTCGATCCGCGCCAACGGGGCGGCGCACACCTGCGGCACCACCCGGGCGGGGGAAACCCTCTGCTGGGGGTACAACGTGGAAGGGCAGCTGGGAGACGGGACGCGGAGCAATCGCACGACCCCGGTTCGGGTCGCCGCTTCGCGGTCGTAAGCCGCACACCTCCCCTCCGTCCGCGCTGCGAGTGGAGCGGGAGCGGGCGGAAGGCCACTTCGGGCCGGCCGCTCGTCCACCCGGTATCCGAACCCGGAGAAAACCGATGAACACCATTCGAACGCTTCGCATCGCCCTGCTCTCCGCCGCCCTCCTGGTCGGTGCCGTCCGTCCGTCGCCTGCGCAGCAGACCCCCGCCACCGGGGGCGACTCCGATCTGGTGGGCGTGGTGGCCGGAACGGAGAACCTGTCCACGCTGGAGCGTGCGATCCGGGCGGCCGGTCTGGAGGAGACGCTACGTGGTAGTGGGCCCTTCACCATCATGGCGCCCACCGACTCCGCGTGGAACAAACTCCCCCCCGCGGCGGTTGAAGAGTTGCTCAACGATCCGGATCGACTTCGGGAAGTCCTTTTGTACCATGTGGTTCCCGGGCGCGTCACCTCCGCCCAGGCCCGGACGCTGAGCGAAGCCCGGACGGTGGGAGGTGCCACGCTTCGTCTGCGGGCGACCCCGGGCGGGCTTTCGGTGAACAACGCCCGGGTGCGGCAAACGGACATCGAGGCGAGCAATGGCGTCATCCACGGTATCGACACCGTGCTGATGCCCCCGCAGCGGGTGCGTAAATAGCGGATCCGCCGTCCCCGGCGTGGCGGGCGCGCTCCGCCGGACGAGGTACAACGTGGAAGGAAGATCATGAAGCGAAGTGTGATGGCGCGGTGCGCCTGGGCGATCCTGGCGGTGGTGGGAGCTCTGAGCTGCGACGGGGGGCCGACGCAGCCCGGCGGCGTGGTCGAGCGCGTGGAGATCTCCCCGGAGGCGCCGAGCCTCGAAACGGGAGGCACCGAGCAGCTCCAGGCAAGCCTCTTCGACGCCACCGGCAACGCGGTGAGCGGGCGGCGGGTCGTCTGGGACAGCAACAACAGGGCGGTCGTGCAGGTATCCGAAACCGGCATGATCACCGGCGTCGCTCCGGGCCAGGCGCGAGTCTCCGCGAGCTCCGAGGGCGCGAACGACATCGTCGAGGTTCGGGTGCGCCCCCCGGGCGTCGCAACCGTAACCGTCACGCCTCCGGCTCCGAGCGTCCAGGCCGGCGGTACCGTGCAGTTGCAGGCCGAGGCGCGTAGCGCCGTCGGTATGGCGCTGACGGGGCGCCCGGTATCCTGGGCGAGCCGCAGCCCCACCATCGCGCGGGTGGACGAAAGCACCGGCCTGGTGACCGGTCTCCTCCCGGGACAGGCGGAGATCGTCGCGACGATCGAAGGGAGGACCGGGAGCGCGACGGTGACCGTGACCGCGGCACCTCCGGGGCCGCCCACCGGCTCCGGGGGCGTCGGTGGCACCACCCGCAGCGGAACCGCGGGGAGCCCGCTCCCGGATTCGCTGGCGGTGCGGGTGGTGGACGCCAACGGACGCGGGGTTCCCGGGGTGACGGTGACGTGGGGGGTGGCGCCAGGGAGTGGGAGCGTCAGCCCCGTCACTTCGACGACCGGTGGCGACGGCGTCGCAAAGACCCAGTGGACCCTCGGCACGGCCGGCGGCGAGCAGCGGGTAACCGCGACCGCGCCCGGGGTGCAGCCCGTCACGTTCACCGCCCAGACGCAGCCGGCGCCCGTCGCGACCGTCGCGGTGGAGCCTGCGTCTCACACCTTCACGGGTCTGGGTCAGACGCGGCGTTTTTCGGCCGTCGCGCGGGATGCGAGCGGCAACGTGCTTACGGGCAGAGCCGTGGTCTGGAGCTCTTCCGCGCCCGGTGTCGCCTCGGTGGCATCGGATGGCACCGTAACCGCGGTCAGCAACGGCAGCGCGACGATCACCGCCACGGTGGAGGGGAGGACCGGGACCGCGGCAGTGACGGTGGCTCAGCAGGTTGCGAATGTGAGCGTCACTCCTGGCACTCTGTCGCTGACCACTGGTGGTACGGGACAGCTCACCGCCACGGCCACGGACGCCAACGGCAACGGGGTCGCGGGGGCGGCGATCAGCTGGACCAGCTCCAGCCCGACGGTCGCGACGGTAGACGGGAGTGGCCTGGTGCGGGCCGCCGCTCCCGGCCAGGCGACGATCACCGCGACGGCGCAGGGGAAGAGTGGGAGTGCTTCCATCACGGTGACGGCACCGGCTCCTCCCCCGCCCGCCACCGTGAGCAGCGTCAGCGTGGAGCCTGCGTCTCACACCTTCACGGGTCTGGGTCAGACGCGGCGCTTTGCGGCCGTCGCGCGGGATACGAACGGCAACGTGCTTACGGGCAGAGCCGTGGTCTGGAGCTCTTCCGCGCCCGGTGTCGCCTCGGTGGCATCGGATGGCACCGTCACCGCAGCAGGCAACGGGAGCGCGACGATCACCGCCACGGTGGAGGGGAGGACCGGGACCGCGGCCGTGACGGTGAACCAGCCGCCTCCACCCCCGGCACAAGTCAATCGGGTGAGCGTGGAGCCCGGCAGCGCGACGTTGACGAGCATCGGCGACACGCGGCGCCTGAGCGCCACTGCCCGCGATGCCGACAACAACGTGATATCGGGCCGCAGCGTGAGTTGGACTTCTTCGGCGCCGGCGATCGCTCGTGTGGCTTCCGATGGGATGGTCACCGCGGTGAGCAACGGGACGGCGACGATCACGGCGACGGTGGACGGGGTCACGGGTACCGCCACGGTGACGGTGGCTCAGCAGGTCGCGAATGTGAGCGTCACTCCTGGCACTCTGTCGCTGACCACTGGTGGTACGGGACAGCTCACTGCCACGGCCACGGACGCCAACGGCAACGGGGTCGCGGGGGCGGCGATCAGCTGGACCAGCTCCAGCCCGACGGTCGCCACGGTAGACGGGAGTGGCCTGGTGCGGGCCGCCGCTCCCGGCCAGGCGACGATCACCGCGACGGCGCAGGGGAAGAGTGGAAACGCCGTGGTGACCGTCAGCGCTCTCGTCGGGGCGCCTGCGCGACTCCAGGTCGTGAGCGGTAGCGGGCAGGAGGGGGATAACGGGGAATTTCTGGACGATCCCCTGGTCGTGCAGGTGACGGACGCCTCAGGCCGGCCCGTCGCCGACGTGCGGGTTCGCTGGACGCCCCGGAGCGGTGTCAACCCGTCGGTCAGCCCTCCGGAAAGCCGCACGGACGCGCAGGGACGGGCATCCACCCGCTGGAACATCGGCGGCGGGGGCTCGCGGCAGCGGACGCTGGAGGCGAGCCTGCCGGACTATCCGAACGTCCCGCCGGTCACCTTCACCGCAGAGCGTGACTGAGGTGCGTTTTCGCACCGTCCCGCCGCTGCACCGGCGGAGCACCCTCGCACTGCTCGTTCTTCTCGGCGGGGTGTTCGGAGGGGCGCCCGCCGCCGCCCAGCAGCTCCCGCTGAAGCGCACCGTTCCGGCTTCGGCCGGGGGCGGCTGCCTCGGTGCACCCCCGCTGGCGCAGCCCACCTCCCAGGCGCGCG
>JALZKG010000164.1 GCA_030859365.1 Gemmatimonadota bacterium | reverse complement strand
GCTCCCCACCGCCATCCGCAGGTCCGACGCGCAGCGTCCGCGCCCACGCGGTACTCGCCGGCTGCCACGTCGCCACCACCTTCGGGCGGCTGCTCGCCGACGCGCCGGAGGCGGCCGGGCTGCGCGAGCGGGTGGCAGGGCTCCGCATCGGCAACGGCTTCGGGATGATCCTGCGCTGCACCACCACCGAGCTGCCCCGCTACGCCGGCGCTCCCGCCGATGGCTCCCCGGGGCCGATGCACCGGGGGCTGCAGCTGCTCTGCCCGCCGGCCCCGTTTCTGGACCACGCGTACGCCGACTACCTCCGCGGCACGCCCGCGCGGGAGCCCGCCGTGGTCGCGATGACCTGGAGCGCGGTTGATCCATCGCTCGCCCCCGCGGGCAGGCACGTCCTCTTCGCCTGGGCGCAGTACCACCCCTACGCGCTGGCGGACGGCGCTTCGTGGGACGAGATCCGCGAGCGGGAGGCGGAGCGGATCCTCGCCACCGTAGGGCGCTTCGCCCCCAACGTGCCGGGGTGCGTCGAGCAGGTCCACATCCAGACGCCCCCGGACCTGGAGCGGGAGATCGGGCTTTTCAACGGCAACGTGATGCACCTGGAGATGTCGCTGGACCAGATGTTCATGTTCCGCCCGCTGCCGGAGCTGTCCGGCTACCGCACCCCCATCCCGGGGCTGTTCCTGACCGGCGCCAGCACCCATCCGGGGGGCGGAGTGTTCGGCGCGTCGGGGCGGAGCGCGGCGAAGGCGGTGCTGAAGAAGCTGTAGCGAACCGCCCTTCTCCGGTGTAGATTCCCGCCCTCCCGTCCGCAGTCCCTCCGCGCTTCTCCTCCGCCCATCCCGTGAACACCCCCAGCGACGCCGCCGCCGCGCCGCCCGCGAGCGATCCCGGCCGCCTCGCGCGGGAAGACGCGCGCATCCTGGAAACCCAGCTCGCCGACTCGATCTTTGGCCGCTGGGTCATCGTCGTGCTTGCCATCGTGCTGTCCGTGGCGGGGGTGGCTGCGGGGGTGCTCGCCATCTCCACACCACTCGCCGTGGCGGTGGCGCTGTCGGTCGTGCTTGCCAACCTGGCGGCGCACTGGCTGGTCCGCTCCGGCCGCTTCGCCCCCTGGCACTTCTGGGCGCTGATGGTGGTGGACAACCTGCTCGCCGCGGGGTTTGTCGCGGCGCTGGGTCGCTTCGGCTACCTGCTCCTTCCCCTCTACGTGTTTTCCACCGGGGCGTACGCGCTCGGTACGCCGCGATTGGCGCGCGCCAACCTGCTGCTCGGGGTGGGGAGCTATCTCGCGGCCCGCGTGGCGGGCTTCGTCTTGGCGGGGGAGAGCGCTCCGCTCGGAATCGTGGCCACGGAGGCGCTCTTCGTGGCGGCGCTCGCCTGGGGCGCGTACCGGGGGCCGGCCAGCTACACGCGGCGTCTGGAGCGCATCCGCGTCGCGCTCGTCCGGCTGGAGCAGGGAGAGCTGGAACTGCACCTCCCCACCCGGCGCGACGACCAGCTCGGCGTGGTCGCCGCGAGCCTGGGCCGCACGGCGGAGGGAATCGGGGCGATGGTCGCGGAGGTGCAGGCGCAGGGACGGGCGCTGGTCTCCTTCGCGGAGCAGCTCGCCGCCACCGCGCTGCAGGTGCAGGCGTCCGCCAACGAGGTGGGAAACACCACGGGGGAACTCGCCGCCGAGGTCGACCGGCAGATGGCGCTGATCGAGCGAGGCGCCGATGCGGTCGAGGCGCTGGCGATGCAGAACTTTGGGCTGCGCGACCAGGCCTCGACCTCGGCGGAGGACGCAGGTCATCTGGTGCGGGCGAGCGACTCCCAGGTGCAGACCATCGGGGAGGTAGGCGCGCTTCTGGTCGAGATCGCCGGCGCCTTCGAACGGTCCGCCGCATCCATCGACGCCCTGGACCGCGCGGGGGACGAGATCGGCGGCTTCGTCGGCTCCATCGGCACCATCGCCCGGCAGACCAACCTGCTGGCCCTGAACGCCGCGATCGAGGCGGCGCGTGCCGGCGAGCATGGCCGCGGCTTCGCCGTGGTCGCCGACGAGGTACGCAAGCTGGCCGGCCAGTCGAGCGAGTCGGCCACGGAGGTGGAGGGAGTCATCCGGCAGACGCGGACCGCCATCGACGAAGTGCGATCGCAGCTCGACGCCAGCGCGGCGACGCTCGGCAGCGTCGGCCATGCGTCGGACGGGGGGCGGGCCGCTCTGGGCGATCTGGTGGGGGGGCTGCGCCGCGCGACGGACGCCATCGAGCACATCAACCGGGAGGCCGCCGCGCAGGCCGCCACCATGGATGATCTGCTGGAAGCGATGCAGGGGGTGCAGGAGATCGCCCGCCGGAGCGCCGCGCGAGCGGAAGAAACCGCCGCTGCGGCAGAGCAGCAGGCGGCCTCCACCGATCAGCTTTCCGCCACCAGCCAGCAGCTGCTGGACATGTCCATCGCGCTCAGCGCCCTCGCGGGACGCTTCCGCACCGGCGGGGAAGCAGGCCCCTAGCGGCGGGGGTACGTTTCCCGGTCCGGCGTGTCCGCGTCCCGGCTGCCCGGCCGCGCTTCGGGGGTGTTTTCCGTCAGCTGGTCCTGCTTTCCCTCCCGCTTCAGGTCCAGCTTTTCCTGGTGACTCATGTCGTTCTGCGCCTCGTTGCGCTGCTTGTTCGCGCCCTGGCTGGCGCCCACCTCGCTCGCGCTCTTCCCTTCCTCGCGGGCTTCCTTGGCGGCTGCACGCCGCTGCTCGTTGTTTCCACCCATCTGTTTTCCGCCCATGATCTCTGCTCCGCTGTTGGAGTATGTTGCCAGAGTCGGGGAAGGTAGCAACCATCGTACCGCCCGGAGCGGCAGGGTGTCACAACCCCGTGGCTCCGTACGTCTTCAGCAGGTGTGAGCAGTCCCTGAAAAACGAAGCGGGAGGAGCTGTGATGCATGTCTCGGGCTGGTGGTGCACGGCGGGAGTCACCCTTCTTTCCCTCCACGGCTGTGCCTGGGGCAACGGCGTCATGGACCCCTCCCCCGGCTGCTCTTCCCCTGCACCCCTTTCCGGAACCGCCCACCCGGAAGCACCCGGCTACATCGTGACCTTCCGCGACGGCACTCCCGCTCGCCCGACGACGGAGCGCCTCGCCGCGCGGTACGGCTTCACTCCGCGCTACGTCTACGAGCATGCCCTGCTTGGTTTCTCCGCGGAGCTTTCGGCCCAGGCGCTCGCCGGCGTGCGCTGTGAGGAGGTGGTACAGTCCGTGGAACACGACGGAATCGTTCGTGGCGGGGGTTGATCCGCCCACCCCGCTCCGTCAGCGCAACGGCAGCCAGTACGTCATCTTCAGCGCCAGGAAGTTGTTTCCCGCCGCTCCCAGCGTCCCGGCGAGATCGGCGAGGCCGACCGCGCGCCCCTGCGCCTCCTCGGCGAAGCGGTCCTGCTGCCACACCAGAAAGAGCGTGCTCCCCGGCCGCCACTCCCAGCGCAGCACCGCGTTGGAGCGGAAGCTGCGGACGTTGAAGTCGCGGAAGGGGAGGGTGAAATCCGCGCTCCCGTCCGCGACGCGGTAGAAGCGCCGGCCCGTGGCGGAGTCCTGCACCTCGGCGATGGTCGTACCGTCGGTTCCGTAGCGACGCAGATCGAAGCTCCGCGCCGCCGGAAGCTCCCCGAAGTCATAGAAACGCCCGCTGGCCGCGAACGGCTCCACGTACGTTTCCAGCGACAGGTCCGGGGTGAACGTGTAGTTCAGCCGCAGGGGTAGCCGGAGCTCGGTCCGGTCGATGAAGGAGAAGATGTAGCGCCGCCCGAAGGTTTCGGCGGCCCCCCCCTCCCGCTGCCCGATGTACTGCCGCGGAAGGCCGAAGCGTACGTAGTTGGGATCGACGGAAAGCTGCCACTGCGGGCTGGGGCGGATGGAGTACCCGCCGCTGATCCGGTAGGTCTGCTCCCCCTGCTCGCTTTCCCCGTAGTAGACCCGGGCGCGCCACCGCGTCCTCGACGCGGGGTTGTTGAACACCTCCGCGATGGTGACCCACGCCTGTGGAGTGCCCATCAGCGGGCCGCCCCGCGTCAGGACGTCGCTCTGCGAGCGAAGGTCGATCCAGCCGGTGAAGCTCGTCCCCCAGAAGTTCTTCCAGGTGACGCGGCTGTCGGTGCGCAGCGCGGAAAAGGTCCGGGTGCCGCCGAAGTTGTGCTGGTTCTCGCTCGAAACCCCGACCTCGTAGTTGCGGAAGAGCGCCCCGGGCCGCGTTTCTCGGTAGCGGAGACCGCCGCCGGTGAAGATCCAGTCGGTCCGCCCCATCGCTCCCGCGTCGTTGATGTCGCGGCCGGGAGAGCTCGCGGCGATCGAGGCATCCCAGAGCCAGTGCCGGCCGCTCACGCGGGAAAGGACCAGCGAGCCGTTGTAGCCGGAAAGGGAGGTGCGGGACGGATCCAGGGTGAGGTGGTCGGCGTCCGCACGCTGGAAGTAGCGCAGGCTGGACCTCTGCGCATGCAGGATCGCGGACGAGTCGCCCTCGACGTGGCTGAAGCCCACGTATCCGCCCAGCACGTACTCCCCGTCGCGGAACCGGAGGTTCCAATCCCCGCCGCCCGCGTACGCCCGGCGGTTCAGCAGCGAGGCCAGGGGATCGCCCGACGCGAGGTCCCGCTCCACGGCCGTCAGGCTCACCCCCGCGGTGGAGCCTGACGGCCCCAGCTCCTGCTGGGCCCGAAACACCCCGTATCCGGTGACGGGCGCGACGCGCACCCGGCCGAAGGTGCCGCTCTCCTCGTCGAAGGTGCGGGCGTACTCCCGGTCGGTGAGCGCGCCCAGCGCGCCGACGGAGGTGCCGGAGGCGAGGCGCCCGGTCAGCTTCGCCGCCCCCAAGATGGTGCTCGTCCGGGGGTAGTCCACGTAGTCCGCCCCCACGGCCGCGCGCGGCGGGGCGCCGATGCGCCGCGAATAAAAGTACGACGGTCCGTTTCCGCGCAGCAGCTGGCCCCCTTCGCGGAAGAAGGGGCGCCGCTCGGGGAAGAAGGTTTCAAAGGCGGACAGGTTGACCTCGGCCGGGTCCAGCTCCACCTGGCCGAAGTCCGGGTTAACGGTGCCTTCCAGGGTGAGGTTGGGCCCCAGCCCCATCTTCACGTCCCCGCCCACCCGTGCGGTGTAGGACTGCCCCGCCGCGAAGGGATTGCCCCGCTCCGGATCGCTCGTGAACGTGGCGCCGCTGGCGACGTACGGCATCAGCTCCACCCGCCGCGTCGGGCGAATCCCCTCGATCCCGGCCAGCTCTCCGAAGCGCGACGCCCACCCCGTCTCCTGCTGGGGAACGAGCACCCAGTACGCCTCCTCGTTGCGCGACGGCGTCACCCGCTTGACGTTCAGTCCCCACCGCTGGACGGCGAGCCGGTTGAAGCGGAGCTGGGAGAAGGGGATGCGCATCTCCGCCGTCCAGCCGAGCGAGTCGATCTGGGCCCGGGCTTCCCAAACCGGATCCCAGGACGCGTCCGTCGACGTTTCGCTGTCCCCGGGGTGGTACCAGTCGAGCCGCACGCCGGAAGCCGTGATCCCGAAGGTGTAGGCGGTCCGGCGGTCCAGATAGGTGTCGAGCGAGACGAGCAGGCGCTCGGCCTGGCTCCCCTGGTCGCGGCGGCTGACCGGCGCCTGGATCGCCGCCGGGTCGCTGCTGCGCATCCGTGCGCCCACGTACAACGCCCCTTCGTCGAATAGGAACCGCACCTCGGTGCGCTCCGTGGCGGGGGCACCCTCGTTTGGCTGCCGCTGCACGAAGCCGGTCGCAGCCGGCGCACGCTGCCACACCTCCTCGTCCAGGCGACCATCGACGGCGGGCGGGCGGCCGTCGATCCGAACGGCCTGGACGCCGAGCCGGGAGGGAGCGGCCACCCGTGTCGAGTCCTGGGCCCACACCCCGGCGGGAAGGAGGGCGAGGCCGGCGAGAAGGAGGAAGCTGGCGCGAATCACGGACGATTCTCCAGCGCAAAGGTGGCGACGCGGCCGCGCTGTGTGTCGGAGCCGATCCGCCCCGTCGCCGCGAAAAAGGCGTCGCGCACCCGCGGGCGTGCCAGCGTGTACCGCTCCGCGACTTCTGTGAGCAGCGATCCCTTCTGGCTGTCGGACCCGATGGCCGCGGCGGATTCCAGCACGCCGACCAGGGTTGGCTCGCTCGCCTGGCCCCGCCCGAGGACGGCACGGAGCAGCCCGGCCTTTTGGGAATCCGAGTCGATCCGCCGCACCTGCTGGAGCACGCGCGCCGTCTCCCCCGCCGAAAGCGGATGGTGGGCAAGCAGAGCCCGCAGGTGAGCGGTCTGGGAGCTGCCGCTCCGGATCCGATCCACCTCCTCCAGCACCTCCGCGGTTCCCCGGCGGGCATGGATCCGCGCCACGCGCGCCTCCGCCCCGATCCCGTTCTCGCGCGCCATCTCGGGGAGAATCCCGGCGAGCCAGGCCCGGGCCGACGCGTCCCACGCCTGCGGCCGTCCGTTCACCGAGTAGGCGCGGGTGAGCGTCCCATCGGCCGCGGCGCGGTACTCGATGCGGCGGCCGGGACCGCCGCGAAGGCGCTCTTCGAGGGAGAACCGTCCGCCGAGGGCTATCCGGCGCACCTCGGTTTCGTCTTCGGAAAGCTCGACCGTTCCATCCGTCCGGATCTCGACCGAGCGGCCGTTGTGAATCCACCGGATCTGCGTGCCAGTTCCGGAGGTGTGGATGGTGGTGCGCTCCGTGTGCTGCTCCGACTGACTTGCCAGCGGCAGCACCGCGCCGAGCAGCAGCCCGGCGCCGAGCGCGAGGGTCTTGAGGCGGGAAAACATGGCGGCTCCTCCTTGGGAGATGTTGAAAAATCAGCACCTGAGGACAAAAGGAAAGGGCGAACGCGGCTTCGCCCCTCGGTCTACTTCGTGTGGTTCCGGAGCAGGGCGGAGAGCCAGGCCCGCCCCTCCGCGTCCCAGGGGCGCTCGGTGCCGTTCACCCGGTAGCTCCACTGCACGCCACCGCCGGCGCGGGGGGTACCGCGTACGCTCCGCCGGCTGCTGCGGCCGCCATGGTCCGGATTGTCCGGAAAGATCGTGTGCTCCACCCGGAGGGATCCTCCGGGAAGGATGTCGCGCACTTCCCCACGGTCGGTGCCCCGCACCACGTTCTTCGCATGCAGCGTCAGCTCATAGCTCGGCTTTCCGTGGTGCTCGCCGACAACTTCGTAGGTGTAGTTCCACACGCCCTGTCCCTGCGCCCCGGCGGACGGACCGGATGTGCGGGATTCGCGCGCCTTGCGCGGCGGGGTGGGACCGAGCAGCGCGGAAAGTGCCGTGGCGCGCTCACTGTCCGAGGAGATGGAGTGCGCCGCCGCCAGATAGGCGTCGCGGAGCTTGCCGGTGAGCGGAGCCCGCGACGCCACCCTGGCCAGGACGAACCGCTTCTCGCTGTCGGAGCCGAGACCCGCCGCGGAGGCGATCACCTCGCGCAGGTTGTCGTCGCACAACTCCTGGGTATCGAGCACCTTTTCCAGCAGGAAGCGCCGCTCCGTGTTGGAAGGGATCCCCCGCACCGCGGTGAAGAATGCGTTGCGCACCAGCGGCTCTTTGACGGGGAAGCGATCCAGGAACCGTTCCAGGACGAAGCGGCGCTCCGAGGAGGAGCCGATCTCCGCCGCGCTCCCCAGCAGGGTGACGAGCTGGTTGGGACCGAGGTCGGAGCGCCGCAGCAGAGCCTCCAGGGCGAACCTGCGGTCGGAGTCGGAATCGATCCCGGAGGTGGCCCGGAGCAGTTCCGAGATCGCCAACCCGTCGAGCTGTGGCTGCTGCGCCAGGTCGGTCAGCACCCGTGCCCGTTGCGAGGGGGAGCCGATGGTGGCGCTGGCCCGCGCCACCTCGACCAGTGTTTCCTCGACGGAGGGATCCTGCTGGATCACCCGGGTCAACAGGGCGGCGCGACCGGCGTCGGAAGCCATCGCCCCGGCGAGGGTCGCGACGTTGATGGGGGAAGGGCGAAGGGTGTCCGCGTCGGCGATCCTGGGGGTGGAGAGCGCTTCGGACACCTCCCCACCCTCCTGCACCGCTGAGGAAGTCGCGACGGCGGGGGCGGCGATGGGCCGGGGCACGCCCGCCGCAGCGGGGGCAGCTTCCGTGGCCCGCACCGCGGCCACCGGCGCGACCC
>JALZKG010000160.1 GCA_030859365.1 Gemmatimonadota bacterium | reverse complement strand
GGCCAGCTCCCCCGCACCCGCTGCACCCGCTCCGGCGGCACCCTCCGCGAAGCCGTCCCCGGCCGGCGACCGCGAAGAGCGCCAGCGGATGTCGCGACGGCGTCAGACCATCGCGCGCCGCCTGGTGGAGGCGCAGCAGACCACGGCCAGCCTGACCACCTTCAACGAGGTGGACCTGTCGCAGGTCATGGAGATCCGCAAGCGGCGCCAGGACGCCTTCGTGAAGCGGCACGACATCAAGCTGGGCTTCATGTCGTTCTTCACCAAAGCGGTGATCGGCGCCCTGAAGCAGTTTCCCCGCCTCAACGCGGAGATCCAGGGCGACGAGATGGTGCTGAAGCGGCACTACGACATCGGCATCGCGGTCGGCGCGGAGGAGGGGCTGGTGGTCCCCGTGGTGCGCGACGCCGACACCCGGAGCTTCGCGGAGCTGGAGCACACCATCGCGGATCTCGGCCGCAAGGCGCGCGACGGCAAGCTGAGCCTGGAGGAGCTGCAGGGCGGCACCTTCACCATCACCAACGGCGGCATCTTCGGCTCCATGCTCTCCACCCCCATCCTCAACCTCCCGCAGGTCGGGATCCTGGGGATGCATAACATCGTGGAGCGCGCGGTGGTGGTGAACGGCGAGATCACCATCCGCCCCATGATGTACGTCGCGCTCACCTACGACCACCGGATCGTGGACGGGAGCGAGGCGGTCCGCTTCCTGGTTGCGGTCAAGGGGATGCTGGAAGATCCCGAAACGATGCTGCTGGAAGGATAGAATCAGAATGGCCGATCAAGACCGTTTCGACCTGGTAGTCCTGGGCGGCGGCCCCGGCGGCTACGTCGCCGCCATCCGGGGCGCTCAGCTGGGGATGCGGGTCGCCTGCGTGGAAAAGGAGCCGGCGCTGGGCGGCACCTGCCTGCGGGTGGGGTGCATCCCTTCCAAGGCGCTGCTCGACTCCTCCGAGCTGTTCGACCAGATCCGCCACAAGGCCGAAGCGCACGGCATCGCGGTGGGCGCTCCGCGGATCGACGTCGGCGCGATGATGGGACGCAAGGACGGCGTGGTGAAGAGCCTCACCCAGGGCGTCGCTGGCCTCTTCAAAAAGAACGGGATCGAATGGGTGCGCGGCTTCGGCCGCCTCGCCGCGCTCGACCGGGTGGAGGTGCGGGGAGAGGATGGAAGCACGCGCTCCCTCGGCGCGGCCAACGTGCTGCTCGCGCCGGGCTCCGTTCCGGTCGAGCTCCCCTTTCTCCCCTTCGACGGCGAGCGGATCGTCGACTCCACGGGTGCGCTCTCCTTTCCGGAGGTCCCCGAGCACCTGGTGGTGGTGGGCGGCGGCTACATCGGCCTCGAGCTGGGCTCCGTCTGGCTCCGGCTGGGAGCGAAGGTGACGATCATCGAGGCGATGCCCACCATCCTCCCGCTGATGGACGGGGAGGTGATCCGCACCGTCGACCGGATCGTGCGCAAGCAGGGATTCGAGCTCCGCCTCGGCACCCGGGTGACCGGGGCCACGGTGGAGGGGGACAGGGTGAGCGTCTCCGTCGAGGGGGGTGATCCGATCTCCTGCGCCCGCGTCCTGGTCGCGGTCGGCCGCCGTGCCTATACCGAGGGGATGGGGTTCGAGGAAGCCGGCATCCGCATGGAGCGTGGGGTGATCCAGACCGACCGGCGCTATCACACCGGCGTCGGCAACGTGTACGCCATCGGCGACGCTATCGGCGGCAAGATGCTCGCGCACAAGGCGGAGGAGGAGGGCGTCGCCGCGGTCGAGAACATGGCCGGCAAGCACGGCCACGTGAACTACGACGCGGTGGCCGGGGTGGTGTACACCTGGCCGGAGGTCGCCACCGTCGGGATGACGGAGGAGGAGGCGAAGGAGCGGGGGGAGATCCGCATCGGCAAGTTCCCCTTTCTCGCCAACGGCCGGGCCAAGGCGATGGGCGAGACCGACGGCTTCGTGAAGGTGATCGCCGACGCCACGACGGACCGGCTCCTCGGGCTCCACATCGTCGGGCCGCGCGCCTCCGACATGATCGCACAGGCGGCGCTCGCCATCGAGTTCCAGGCGTCCGCCGAGGACATCGCCCGTACGGTCCACGCGCACCCGACGCTCCCCGAAGCGGTCAAGGAAGCCGCCCTCGGGGTGGACGGGCGCGCCATCCATATCTGAACGCCGTGGACGAGCCGCTCCGGATCGAGCTGCCGGACCCGGCGCAGGTGGAGATCTACCGGCGGTGGTCCCCTGCGAGGCGGTTGGAGGCCGGGCTTGCCTGTTCCAGTTTCCTGCGGGAACGGCTGCACGCGGTGTTCGCGGGACGGAACCCTTCATGGCCGGAGGAGGAGGTCAGGGCCGCCGTCGCTCGGAGGATGCTTGGAAAGCCAGGGTGAGATCCTCCGCTACGTGGTGGAAGCTCTGGAGGACCTCCAGATCCCCGACGCAATCGTGGGCTCCATCGCATCGATCGCATACGGCGAGCCACGTTCCACCCGTGACATCGACGTTGTCGTAGACCTGCAACGAGCCGACGTCCCCCGGCTGCGCTCGCGCTTCTCCGCCCCTGAGGAGCTGATCCTGAAGAAGCTGGAGTATTATCGGAGCGGCGAATCCCCCAAGCACCTCCGCGACATCGCCGCGATGCTGCAGATCTCGGGCGAGGAGATCGACCGCGGCCGGATCGAGGAAGAAGCGGCGACGCTCGGCCTCGGCGAGCTGTGGAAGGCCGTGGTGACCCGCGTCGATGCGGGGTGACGCGCTTCAGATCGCCTGCAGCAGTGGCCGGACCTGCATGGTGACCACGTCGCAGCGCGCCGGCTGCGCCAGGCAGAAGAGGATGCACGCGGCGATGTCCTCGGGGCGGAGCATCTCCAGCTTCGCCTCGTTCTCCCGCTTCTCCGCCTCCGACTGGTCGGTCATGTCGGTCGCCACCTTCCCCGGCTCGATCAGCGTGACCCGGATCCCGGCGGGGTTCACCGTCTTGCGCAGCGACTCGGAGAAGCCCTGGATCGCCGCCTTGGTCGCGACGTAGACGCTCCCCCCCTCCTCGCGCAGATCCGCGCTCATGGAGCCGACGTTGACGATGTGGCCGCTCCCCTGCCGCTTCATCCGCTCGACGGCCTCGTGCGCGCAGGCGAGGTAGCCGACCACGTTGGCGCGCACCAGGTACTCCATCTCCTCCAGGGACTGGTCCTCGAAGTGCTCGCCGCCCACCGCGGCGTTGTTCACCAGCACGTCCAGCTCCCCGAGCCGCTCGTCGGCGTCGCGGAAGACGCAGCGCACGTCCTCCACGCGCGACGCATCCGCCACCGTGCCGAACACCTCCCCCTCCTCCCGCTGAAGCTCCTCCAGCGCCCGCGCAAGCTCCGCCTCGTGCCGCCCGAAGATCAGCACCCGGGCGCCCTCCCTCGCGAGCAGCTGTGCGGTGGCGAGACCGATCCCCGTGGTGCCACCGGTCACGATCACCGCCTTGCCCGCCATCGTTCCTGCCGTGTACTCCGACGAATCCGCCCCCCGTGGGTCGCCCATGGCCATGCTCTCCGTGCAGCGTGCAGTGATCGGCCCCCGCGGAAGCCTGAAGGCCGGCTGCGGACGGCGAGAAGCATGCCCGCCGGAAGAAGCTCCGCCGAGCTTTACTCTCCGTGCCCGGGGCGCGGCACCGCGGAAAGAGCGGCGGACGGCGGGCGATGAAGCAGCAGCCGGGAGACCCGGTCTTCGGCACCCCTGCGCGGCGGCGGATCCGCCCCACCAAACGCCGCGTCCTCCCCGGCGGGCGTGATCCAGGGGATGTTGAAGTGGAAGACCGAACCGGCGCTCGTGCTTTCGACCCAGATCCGTCCGCCGTGCGCCTCCACGATCCCCCTCGCGATTGCCAGCCCGAGCCCCGCGCCGCGGCGGTCACCCTCCGCCGCCTGCCAGAAGCGGTCGAAGACGCGGGGAATCTGCTCCGCGGGGATCCCGGGGCCGGTGTCCGCCACCGAAACGTGGATCGCCTCACCGACGGCCTCCGCGCAAACCGTGATCGCACCGCCCTCCGGAGTGAACTTGATGGCGTTTCCCACGAGGTTGGAGAGCACGCGCAGGATCTGGTTGGCATCCAGCCAGATCACCGGGCCCGCATCGGCAGCCCGGCACTCGAGCCGGATCTGCTTGGCCCTCGCGAGCGGATCGAGATCCTCGCGCGCCTCCTCCAGCAGGGCAGCAATGTCGTGCGGCGCCCGCGCTACCGAGAAGCGCCCCGCCTCGATGCTGGAAACGTCGAGCAGGTCGCCGATCATCCCGTTCATCCGGACGGCGGAGCGCCGGATCACGTCCAGCCACTTGCGGGCGCCCTCGCGCCGCTCCTCGTCCGCGTTGAGCAGCAGCGTCGCGGCGCTCACGATCGTGCTGAGCGGATTCCGCAGGTCGTGCGAGACGACGCCGAGCACCTCGTCCCGCGCCTGGACGGCACGCCGCGTCTTCTCGTACAGCTGCGCGTTGTCGATGCACAGGGCGGCGCGATGCGCCAGGTCCTCGGCCACCATCAGGTCCATGGGTTGGTAGCGCCGCTTCGATTCCGCCGCGGCGAAGGTGATGGCGCCGAGCACTCGTTCGCGCGCGACGACAGGAACGATCATGTACGAGCACAGCCCCAGCTCGCGGAGCCCCCTGCGATGCTCCGCGCTGTGACCGATCGTGCGCAGAACAAAGTCGTTCACCTCGGAAACGAGCACCGGCTGGCCGGTGCGGATCACCTTCAGGACGGGGTGCCGCTCGGGGTCCGCGTCGGGTCCGTGGTGCTCGTCGGTCAAAAGGAGCTTTTCCCGAACCGGATCGGCGTGAGCCCGGGCCACACGGCGCACCTCCCCGCCCTCCGCGGCCAGGTCGATCAGACAGTAGTCGGCGAGGGTGGGGATGCACAGCCTCGCCAAGCTGTTGAGGGTGACGTCCGCGTCGAGCGAAGCATCCATCAGGGTGCTCGCCCGGGCGAGAAAGCGCTGCGTATCTTCCACGCGCTTTCGCTCCGTCACGTCCATCATGGAGCCGATCATCCGCGTCGGCTCGCCGCGCTCGTTGCGCACCAGGTAGGCGCGGTCCAGCACCGTGGCGTACGTCCCGTCCCCGCGAAGGAAGCGGTACTCCTCCGACCAGGAGTCGTCCACTCCGCCCATCGCCTGGTAGATCCCACCGATCACCTCCTCCCGGTCTTCCGGGTGAACGCGCTCCGCGTGCCACTCCACGCTGGTTCCGACCTCGGCGGATGCGTAGCGAAAGCGCTTCGCTCCGGCCCCGTTCCAGACCAGCTCTCCGGAGACCAGGTCCCAGTCCCAGATCACATCGTTGGTCGCTCGCTCGACGAGGCGTAGACGCTCCTCGCTTTCCCGCAGCGCCGTCTCGGCCTTCTGCTGCTCCGTGATGTCGTGGAGAAACGAGGTGAAGATGTAGCTTTCCCCGAGGCGGATGCCGGTGATGGTCAGCTCCATGGGGAACTCGCGCCCATCCCGATGCAGTGCCGGCATCTGGAAGCGCTGGTTCAGGACCCGTCCCTTTTCCGTCGCGAGGAAGCGCTGCATCCCCGCCAGGTGCGCCTGCCGGTAGCGAGGCGGGATCAGCAGCGTGGCGAGCGGACGCCCCACCGCCTCGGCACGGGACCAGCCGAAGGTCAGCTCGGCCTGCACGTTCCAGTCGGTGATGGCGCCTTCCGCATCGATCGCGACGAAGGCGTCGTGCGCCATCTCGAGGATCGCGCGTGTCCGCTCCTCGCTTTGGCGGAGCGCCTCCACCGCCTGCTCTCGCTCGCTGATGTCCAGCAGATATCCGCGAATCTGGACGAGCTCGCCATCCGCGTCGAACACGCCGACCACGTTCTCGATCACGTGGATCGGAGTGCCGTCACGCCGACGCAGGTCCATCTCATTCAGCTCCAGCACCCGCTTCTCCCGCAGCCGCTCCAGGACCCCGGCGCGGTCCTCCGGGACCAGGTAGAGGTCGACGATGCTGGACGCCCGCGCCTGCTCGGCGGATTCGAAGCCGAAGATTCGCAGAAATGCGGGGTTACAGTCGAGAATCGCACCGCCGACCTCGGCCGTCCACGCTCCCGCCAGCCCGTCCTCGAAGAAGCGGCGGTAGCGCTCCTCGCTCTCCCGGAGCGCGGCCTCGGCGCAAATCCGCTCCGTGACGTCGAGCAGCGTCCCCACTACGGCGGGGCTGCCGTCGAAGTCCGCCAGGATCCCCTGCACCTCCAGGTGGATCGGGGTCCCGTCCCTGCGGCGGCCGCGGACGCAGTGGTGAACGCTGCGGAGATCCCCGCCCAGCTGCTCGAAATCGCCGACGACCCGTTCGCGGTCCGCTTCCTCCACCAGATCCAGGGGGGTCGCGAGCAACCGGATTTCTTCGGGAGTGCAGCCGAAGATCTCCGCGAAACGCGGGTTGACGTAGCGAAAGCGCCCGCCCTGCACCACGTAGATCCCGACGAGCGACTGCTCCACCAGCCCGCGAAAGGGACCGGCGCCGAAGCGCATGTCCGTGGTGCTCTCCGACGGGACTTCGTCCTCCTCCCGCCCTTGGAGGAGCAGGCGGTGATCCATCTCCTCGCCCGCGGCGGCGGCGAGCTCCTGGAGCGCGTCCAGTTCGGAATCCGTCCACCTGTGAGGCAAGTAATCAACGGCGGAGAAGGCGCCGAGCACGTGACCGAGAGCGTCGCGGACGGGAAACCCCGCGTACGCCCGCTCCCCCCGCTCCAGGACCGCCGGGTGGCCGCGCAGACGGCTGCTCCGGCGGGCGTCGCCGATCACCAGCGGCGTGCCCGTGTCGACGATGTGGCGGCAGAGGGAGTCGGAAAGGGGTGCGCTGCGGGCCGAGGCGAGCGGCTCGCGGAGGCCGGTGCCGCCCACCACGAACTCCTGGTGGTCGTCCACCAGGGTGACGCGGATGGTAGGGGCTCCGACGAGCCGCGCCCCCAGACGCGTCAGCCGCTCGAGCGACGGGTGAGGCGGAGCGCCGACGAGGGCGGTCCGCTGCACGGCCGCGATCCGATCCGGATCGCCGATGGGGGAGGGGCGGGCGGCGTACATCGATCCATCTCCACTGCTGGGCCGCCTGGCCGAGCCCGTTCCGCGCATCGGTCCAGCGGCTTGATCCGCCTGGGGCTTGCGGCAGATCGCGTGCCGGGGAGCCGCTGGCGCGCCGCCGCTCCGGAAAACCCCGTGTCGTCTGGATTTCTTCCCCGGAGCCGGAGCCGCGGCACCTCCGCGCCGGGGGATCCGGGGCTCCCCTGGGACATCCCTTCCCCACCCCGCCGCCCCACTAGCAGGAGTCGGCGTCAGCGCCCTGTAACGCCCTGGCGCATAAAGAGCTAAGCGCCGGGGTGGGAGCCCCCCTGCTGGCGCTCCCACAGCTCCCCTCGCGCCTCCCAGAGAAAGGGAAAGAAGTGCGCGCGGTGCACGGCGGCACGGTCCAGGTAGCGAACGCCGCTGGTGTGCCCGGTCCCCTCGGTGTCGGGGCCGACGGTCCGCTCGGCGGTGCGGGCGTGGACGA
>JALZKG010000158.1 GCA_030859365.1 Gemmatimonadota bacterium | reverse complement strand
GCGTGGATCGGCTTCACACCGACCTCCCCCTCCCGCACGTGGGGTGGAACTCGGTGGAGTGGACCGCCCGCGCGTCGCGCGATCCGGTGCTCGCGGGGGTGGGCGGGGGTGCGCCGCGGTTCTTTTACAACGCGCACTCGTACGCGGTGCAGGGGTGGGACGACGCGGACCTGCTCGGCCGGTGCGAGTACGACGTGCCCTTCGCCTCGGTGGTGGGGCGGGGAAACGTGTGGGGGATCCAGTTCCACCCGGAAAAGAGCCAAGAGGAGGGGCTGCGGCTTCTCGGCAACTTCGCGCGCCTGTGACGGCGTTCTACAAGGGCCACGGCCTCGGCAACGACTACGTCGCGCTGGAAGCGGACGGCCTCCCGTTCCCCCTTTCGCCGGCCGCCGTGCGTCTGATCTGCGACCGGCGCACCGGCGTCGGGTCCGACGGGATCCTGGGGCGTACGGCGTCCACGGTGGCGGACTTCGGGCTGCGCATCTGGAACCCGGATGGATCGGAGGCGGAAAAGAGCGGCAACGGGCTCCGCATCTTCGCCGCCTACCTGCTCGAGCGCGGCGAGGCCCGCGTTGGCGTCTCCTTCACGGTCGAAACGCTCGGCGGGATCGTCGGAATGACCGTGTTGGGTGAGGCAGGAAACGGGGTCCTGCGGGTGGAGGCGGAGATGGGCACGGCATCGTTCCGCAGCGCGGACGTGGGGCTCGACGGCCCCGACCGCGAGGTGGACCACGAAGTGTTGGAGCTGGAGGCCGGCGACGCGGTGCCCATCAACACCGTATCGATCGGCAACCCGCACTGCGTGGTCTTCGCGGACGAGCTGGACCTGGACGTGCTGCGCCGCCGCGCTCCGCGAATCTCCGTCCATCCGAGCTTTGCGCGCGGTATCAACGTCCAGTTCGCGATGCCGGTCTCACCCGGAGCGGTGGAGGCGTGGGTGTGGGAGCGTGGCGCGGGGGAGACGCGTGCGTCCGGCTCCAGCGCGTGCGCCGTCGCGGCCGCCGCCGTGCGCCGCGGGATGGTGTCCGAGCGGGGCGTGGAGGTGCGGATGCCCGGTGGCTCGCTCCATGTGGAGGTGCGCGACGACTTCGCGCTGCTGCTGCGCGGCCCCGTCGAAAGCGTGTACCGCGGCACCCTGTCGGAAGGGATGCTGACGCGTCTGCGGGAGATCGCATGGCTCTAGCCAAGCGTATCATCCCCTGCTTGGACGTACACGACGGACGGGTGGTCAAGGGGATCCGCTTCGTGGAGCTTCGCGACGCGGGGGACCCGGTGGAGCAGGCGCAGCGCTACGACCAGCAGCGCGCCGACGAGCTGATCTTCCTCGACATCGGCGCGAGCCACGAGGGGCGCGCCGCCATGCTGAAGACCATCCGCCGCGTCGCGGACTCGGTGTGGATCCCCTTCACCGTGGGCGGCGGCGTCCGCTCCGTCGACGACTTCCACGCCCTGCTGGGCGCCGGCGCGGACAAGGTTTCCGTGAACACCGCCGCCCTGGCCGAGCCGGAGCTAGTCGCCCGCGCCGCGGAGCACTTCGGCCGGCAATGCGTGGTCGTCGCGATCGACGCCCGCCGCTCCGACTCCCCCGCCGCGCCCTCCGGGTGGGAGGTGTATACCCACGGCGGGAGAAATCCGGCGGGCGTCGACGCCGTCGCCTGGACGCGGCGCGCGGAGGCTCTCGGGGCGGGGGAGATCCTGCTGACCTCCATGGATCGGGACGGGACGCGGGACGGCTACGACACCGGTCTGCTCGCCGCTACCTCGGGCGCGGTACGCATCCCGGTGATCGCCTCGGGCGGCGCTGGCTCGCTGGAGCATCTGGACGCCGGCCTCGCCGCCGGGGCGCACGCGGTCCTCGCCGCCTCCATCTTCCACTTCGGCGAGTTCACCCTCGGGGAAGCGCGCGACTTTCTCGCCGCGCGGGGGCACCCGGTGCGGCGGTGACGCCGCCGCAGCCGCCCACGTCAGGTAGTATCTCGCCTCCAGCCGCACCATCTCCCCCGGGCCGAGCAGCGGCACAACAGGAGCCGGGTGGCGGCGCGGTGGGTGTCGCACATCCGCGCGGGGCAGAAGCATGCAACCGGCGGTGCGTCAGTGACATGACAGCACCCCGCGCGTTTCAAGAAGCACTACAACAGGAGCCCTGATGGCGACCGACCAGGCACGCAGCACCGACCTCGCCCACGCCGACACCCTCTGGAAGTCAGCCGATGCACTGCGTGGCCAGATCGACGCCGCCGAGTACAAGCACGTCGTCCTCGGCCTGCTCTTCCTCAAGTACATCTCCGACGCATTCGAGGCGCGGCGCGACGAGCTGCGGAGTGAACTCACGGCCGAGGGCATCACCGGTCCCCAGCTCGAAAGCCTGCTGGAGAACCGCGACGAGTACACCGCCGAGCGCGTCTTCTGGGTGCCGCCCGAGTCCCGCTGGGGCAACCTCCAGAACCAGGCCACCCGCCCCGATATCGCCACGCTGATCGACGACGCCATTCTCGCCGTCGAGCGCGACAACCCGAATCTCAAGGGCAAGCTCCCGCGCGACTACGCCCGCCGTGGCATCGCGCCGGAGAAGATGAAGGGGCTGATCGACCTGATCGCCGGCATCGGCTTCAAGAGCGACCGCTCCCGCGCCCGCGACATGCTCGGCCGCGTTTACGAATACTTTCTCGGCAAGTTCGCCCAGGCCGAAGGGAAGCTCGGCGGCGAGTTCTTCACGCCGCGCTCCATCGTCCGGCTGCTGGTGGAAATGCTGGAGCCGTACGAGGGGCGCGTCTACGACCCCTGCTGCGGCTCGGCGGGGATGTTCGTGCAGTCGGAGAGCTTCGTCGAGGCGCACGGCGGCCGGAAGACGGACATCTCCATCTTCGGCCAGGAATCCAACCCGACCACCTGGCGGCTGGCGCACATGAACCTCGCCATCCGCGGCATCGAGGCGAACCTCGGCTCGCAGCCCGCCGACTCCTTTCTGCGCGATCTGCACCCGGACCTGAAGGCCGACTACATCCTCGCCAATCCGCCCTTCAACATCTCCAACTGGTCCGGCCCGCTTCTCGCCGACGACGTGCGCTGGCGCTACGGCACGCCGCCCGCGGGTAACGCCAACTACGCCTGGATTCAGCACTTCATCCACCACCTCGCGCCGCCCAACGGCCACGGCGGCGGCACCGCCGGCTTCGTGATGGCGAACGGCTCGCTCTCCACCGGCTCCGGCGGCGAGGGCGAGATCCGCCAGCGCATCGTCGAGGCGGAGCTGGTGGACTGCATCGTCGCACTCCCCGCGCAGCTCTTCCTCACCACCGGCATCCCGGCCTCGCTCTGGTTCCTCACCCGCGACAAGACGGGGAAGAACCTGAAGCAGGGCGGCCGCGACCGCCGCGGCGAAACGCTGTTCATCGACGCGCGCAAGCTCGGTACCATGGAGACCCGTACGCTGCGCGTGCTTACGGGTGGCGGCGACGGCGAAACCCTGCTCGCCGACGGACGGGGCGACCCCAGGCCGGATTCGGACATCGGCCGCATCGTCTACGCCTTCAGCCAGTGGCGTGGCGAACCCGCGCCGGAGTGGTGGGACGAGGCGGAGCACGGCGAGTGGGCCTACCGGGACGTGCCGGGCTTCTGCAAGAGCGAGACGACCCAGGGGATCGGCAAGCACGGCTTCGTGCTCACCCCCGGCCGCTACGTCGGCGCGGAGGAGCAGGAGGACGACGGCGAGCCATTCACGGAGAAGTACCCGCGGCTGCTGGCGGAGCTGGAGGAGTGCTTTGGGGAGGGCGAGCGGTTGATGGAGGTGGTGCGGGAGCAGCTCGGCAGGGTGAACCATGCCGGATGATGCGGGCCGCCCTGACTCCGCTCCCCCGGCCGGCCAGATTCTGATCTATCAGGACGGCGGCGCGCGCCTGCAAGTCCGCCTCGAAGGCAGCACCGTCTGGCTTCCGCAGCGGCTCATCGCGGAGCTGTTCCAGGTGTCGGTTCCGACCGTAAACGAGCATTTGGCGGGGATTTATTCCGATGACGCGCTCGACAGGGAGGCAACTATTCGGAGTTTCCGAATAGTTCAACGCGAGGGGTCCCGCGATGTCGCCCGCAACATCGAGCACTACAACCTCGACGCGATCCTCGCCGTCGGCTACCGCGTCCGCTCCGCGCGCGGCACGGCCTTCCGGCAGTGGGCCACGGCGCAGCTCCGCGAGTTGCTGGTCAAGGGCTTCGTCCTGGACGACGAGCGTCTCAAGGAGGGGCGCTCGATCGGCGCCGACTACTTCGACGAGCTGCTCGAGCGCATTCGGGACATCCGCGCTTCGGAGCGTCGGTTTTACCAGAAGATCACGGACATCTACGCCACCAGCATCGACCTACGACCCCACGCACCCCATCAGCCAGACCTTCTTCGCCACGGTGCAGAACAAGCTCCACTGGGCCAGCCACGGCCACACCGCGGCCGAGATCGTCACGCAACGCGCGGACGCCGCCAAGCCCCACATGGGTCTGACCACCTGGAAGAATGCGCCGCGCGGGCCGATCCGCAGGGCGGATGTCGGCGTTGCCAAGAACTACCTCGCGCGGGAGGAGATTGCCGAGTTGAACCGCATCGTCACCATGTACCTCGACTTCGCCGAAGACCAGGCGCGGCGGAAGAAGCCGATGCACATGGCCGAGTGGACCCAACGTCTCGACGCCTTCCTGGAGTTCAACGAGCGCAACGTCCTGACGCACGCGGGCAGCCTCTCGCGCGAACTCGCGGAGCAGCACGCGCGCGCCGAGTTCGAGAAGCACGAGGCCGAGCGCCGCCGCCTCGAGGCGGAGCGCCCGTCGAGCGATTTTGATGAGGCGGTGGAGGAGGTGAGGCGTCTCGGCGAGGCGCTGCCGCGCGCGCTATCTCGGCTGACCGGAAGGAAGACCACGGCACGGAAGACTATGCCAGAAGGAGGCGACGATGCGTGAGGGGCGATCTTGCGGGAGCAGTGGCGGGCCGTTCGAGGAGGATTGCCCGTGGCTGCTGGCGGAGATGGAGGCGTACTTTGCGGAGGGGGAGCGGTTGATGAGGGTAGCGCGCACCAAGGTCGGAGGATTCCAAAGTGCGGATTGAAACCCTTGGGAGTGCCGCTTACATAGTCATGGGGCAGTCTCCGCCGGGTGATGCCGTTTCTCCTGAACAGATTGGATTGCCGCTACTCAATGGTCCAACGGAGTTCGGTCCACATTATCCAACACCTGTTCAGTTTACGAGCGACGTTCGGAAGAAGGCTGTCGCGGGCGATATTCTCTTCTGCGTACGTGGTTCGACCACTGGCCGAATGAACTGGGCTGATCGCGAATACGCGATCGGGCGTGGCATCGCTGCAATTCGTCACAAGGATGACGAGCGAGTTCAGCC
>JALZKG010000138.1 GCA_030859365.1 Gemmatimonadota bacterium | reverse complement strand
CGGAGTGTCTGGGTTGAGGCGGTCTTCCGCGCCGCGAAACATCATGGCGCAAAGCTACCGCGCACCCACGGGTGCGACAAGGCTGCCCCGGGCCCGTTGCCCGGGCACGCGCCGCGGAGGTAGCTTGGCCGGAGCGGCGACATCGAACCAGGCACGGGGAAACGGAATGCGAGCGGCGCGCTTTCACGAGAACGGTGGTCCGGAGAAGCTGCGGGTCGAGGAGATGCCGACGCCCGAGCCGGGTCCAGGCGAGGTGCGGATCGCGGTGCGGGCGTCGGCGCTGAACCACCTGGACCTGTGGGTGCGCCGCGGCATCCCGATCGAGACCACCATGCCGCACGTCGGCGGATCCGACGTGGCGGGGGTGGTGGACGCCGCGGGCGACGCGGCGGGGGAGGCGCTGCTGGGAGCGCGGGTGGTGGTGAACCCGTCGCTCTGGTGCGGGCGCTGCGTCGACTGCGCCCGCGGCGAGGAGTCGCAGTGCAGGGAGTACCGGATCCTGGGGGAGCACACCGACGGCGGTTTCGCCGAGTACGTGGTGGCGCGTGCCGCCAACGTGTACCCGGTTCCGGACGCGGTCTCCTTCGAGGACGCGGCGGCGCTCCCCGTCTCCTACGGCACCGCATGGCGGGCGGTGGTGGGGCGCGCGGCGGTGCGGCCGGGGGAGGATGTGCTGGTGCTCGGGGCGTCTGGCGGCACCGCGGTGGCCGCGATCCAGATCGCGAAGCTGGTGGGGGCGCGGGTCTTTGCCGTCACAAAGGGCGCCGACAGCGTGGCGCGGGTGCGGGCGCTCGGCGCGGACGTGGTCTACGACCGCGCCGAGGTGGACTTTTCCCGTGAGGTGCATCGCGACACGGGGAAGCGCGGGGTGGAGGTGGTGGTGGAGAACGTGGGGGAGGCCACCTGGACGGGGAGCCTGCGCGCGCTCGCCCGGGGAGGGCGGCTGGTCACCTACGGTGCGACGACGGGCGCCGGGGGGGCGACGGATCTGAACCTGCTCTTCTGGAAGCAGATCTCCATCCTGGGGAGCACCATGGCGTCGCGGGCCGAGTTCGAGGCGATGCTACGGGTAGCGCTGCGGCGGGAGATCCGCCCGGTGATCGACCGGGTGATGCCCCTGGCCGGGATCCGCGCCGCGCACGAGCGGCTCGAGGCGGGCGGGCAGTTCGGCAAGATCGTGCTCGTTCCCTGACGAGGCGGACCACCGCGCAAAACGGCGGAGACCGCTGCTTCGCGGTCCCCGCCGGGGGTTTGCTGATCTTGTCGGTTTGCGGACGGCTTCAGTCGTCGATGCGCTGCACCCCGGCCGCGCGCGGGCCCTTGGGGTCCTCGACCACGTCGAACTCGACCCGGTCTCCGCGCTTCAGCGACTTGAAACCCTCCATGTTGATCGCGGAGTGGTGGACAAACAGGTCCTTTCCGCCATCGTCCGGGCGAATGAAGCCGAAGCCTTTATCATCCTTGAAGAATTCCACAACGCCAGTCTGTCGAGCCATGGTGCCTCCGCTGTGACGGAACCGTTGAGGTTCGTGCGCCGCCCGCCCACGACGTACGACATCGATCGCCTGCCGCGCTTCTTGCAAGGTTTATTCCGTCTGCGCCCCTGCCGGCTTTCGCTCTTCCGCCGCCGCGGCCGCCGCTACAAGCCACGCGCCGCAGCGAGTTGCGACGCGGCGGGCCGGGGCGCATCTTCCGGGGGCAGCTCTCCCGAAAACAAATGAGTTGTCGCCATCGTCCACCCTCGTTGCGAGACTTTCCGATGACCGACGCCGTTGCCGCCGCCGAAGCCCTGAAGCCGCTCGCCCGCGCTCCCGTCCAGCGCATGCTGGAAGGGGTACGGGACTGGATAAGGATAGACGGAGGGGGGCGGGTGGAGCTGTTCGACGAAGCCACCGTGCGCGGTCCCGCGCTGGACCGTCTGGTGCACGCCGCCGCCCTCGGCGAGGATGAGGACGTCCGCGACACCGCGCGCTGGCTCCTCGGAGAGCTGGGGCAACGGCTCGGGGTGCGGCCCGCATCGATCCACGATCTGTACCTTGCTCGTGGGCGGGGGGAGGCGGGCGGCTTCACGGTGCCCGCCATCAACATCCGCGGTGCCGCGTACGACAGCGGCAGGGCGCTCTTTGCCGCCGCCCGGGAATCAAAGGTAGGGGCGCTGATCTGCGAGATCGCCCGCTCCGAGATCGGCTACACCGATCAGCGTCCCGCAGAGTACGTCGCCGTTCTCACCGCCGCGGCGATCCGGGAGGGGTGGAGCGGTCCCCTGTTCATCCAGGGGGACCACTTTCAGATCAACGCGAAGAAGTACGCCGGCGATCCCGAGGGCGAGTCGCAGGCGGTGCGCGATCTGATCCGGGAGGCGCTCCACGCCGGCTTCTACAATCTGGACGTGGACACCTCCACGCTGGTGGATCTGGGTCGGGAGGGGCTGGACGCCCAGCAGCGGGTCAACTACCACCTTTCCGCGGAGATGACGGCCTTTATCCGTCGTCACGAGCCCGCGGGGGTCATCTCCTCCATCGGGGGGGAGATCGGCGAGGTGGGGACGGAGAACTCGACTCCGGAGGAGCTGCGCGCCTACATGGACGGCTACCAGCGGGAGCTGGAGCGCTGTGCGCAGCGGGCCGGGCGGCGGCTGGCGGGTCTCTCCAAGATCTCCGTGCAGTCCGGAACCACGCATGGCGGCGTGGTGCTGGCCGACGGATCGATCGAGGAGGTGGCCATCGACTTCGACACGCTCGGCACCCTTTCGGCCATCGCCCGTGAAGAGTACGGCCTTTCCGGTGCGGTGCAGCACGGCGCGTCCACCCTGCCGGCCGAGGCGTTCGACCGCTTCCCGGAGGTGGAGACGGCAGAGATCCACCTCGCCACCGGCTTTCAGAACCTGCTCTTCGACCATCCACGGCTCCCGGCCGGGCTTCGCGACCGGATGTACGAGCACTGCCGGACCAGCTTCGCGGACGAGCGCAAGCCGAGGGATACCGAGGAGCAGTTTCTCTACAAGACGCGGAAGAAGGCGCTCGGGGCCTTCAAGCGCGAGCTGTGGGAGATGGAGGAGAGCGACCGCGCTGAGATCCGCGCGACGCTAGGGGAGCAGTTCGCGTCGCTTTTCCGCAAGCTGCGGGTGAACGACACCGCCGAACTGGTGGCGCATCACGTTTCGGCTCCGGAAATCCGCCATGCGGGGCCGGGGGCGCTGCGGATGAAGGCTGCGGCGGACGACTGGGATCTGTCGGACTGACCGCTGCCCGGAGGGGGATCGCGGCGCGTTCAGGTGCATGGATTGTGGGGGAACGGAATGTGCTAGCCCGGTGGGAAGCGCATCTAACGGAAAGACAGAGGCAGGCCCGTCGCCGCTGTCGTTCCGGTGCCGGGAGGGCTAGCCAGCCGCTCCCGACTCCGCGCTCCGGCTGGAGCCCTGATCCAGGCACGCGCAAAGGCTTTTCTGTGAGCACCGGAATCGAGCACGCCGACCCACACCTCGTCCGCGCCAACCGGCTCGACCTGATCGAGCGGCTGGCGGACGACCTGGCGCACGAGATCAAAAACCCGCTGCACTCCATGGTCATCAACCTGGAGGTGCTGCGC
>JALZKG010000120.1 GCA_030859365.1 Gemmatimonadota bacterium | reverse complement strand
CCAACACCGATGCAAAGACCTCCTGGTCGAACTACGGGAACTGCGTGGACTGGTTCGCTCCGGGGGCGAGCATCACCTCCGCGTGGTACACCAGCAATACGGCCACCAACACCATCAGCGGCACCTCGATGGCCGCGCCGCACGTCGCCGGTGCCGCCGCTCTCTACCTGGAGGCGAACAAGACCGCGACGCCGCAGCAGGTGCGTGATGCGCTGTACGAGGCCACGACGAAGGGAATCGTCACGTCTTCGAGCACCACCAACAACCACCTGCTCTACACCCTGTCCATCGGCAGCGGCGGCGGCGGAGGGGACACCAACTCCCCGCCGGCGGCGAGCTTCACCAAGAGCTGCGCGGATCTGACGTGCGGCTTCACCGATACGAGCACGGATAGCGACGGCACGATCGCATCCTGGGCCTGGGCATTCGGCGACGGCGCCACCTCCACGGCACAGAGCCCGTCCCACAGCTACGCGGCCGGTGGGACGTACACCGTGTCACTCACCGTCAAGGACAACGCTGGCGCGACCAGCACCACCTCTCAGAGTGTAACGGTGAGCAGCGGCTCCACCACGTCGATCTCGCTCAGCACCACCGGTTCCAAGGTCAAAGGTGTGGCATCGGTCGACCTGAAGTGGTCCGGTGCTTCGACCGGTGTAGACATCTTCCGCAACGGTTCGAAGATCGTCTCCAACACGGCCAACGATGGCGCGCACACCGACTCACTCGGGCGTGGCGCGAGCGGCACCTTCACTTACAAGGTGTGCAACACGGGCACCACGACCTGCTCCAACGAGTCGTCGGTCACCTTCTGACCCACCGAAGTCGCAGCAACAACGGCCGCCTCCTCCGGGGGGCGGCCGTTCTGCTTGGTAGCCCCTCGATAGCGACTTTCTGGAGGAACGGGTTCGCCTCGCTGCGGTAGCGTTTCTCCAGAGCTCCCGTAGATTCCTGCGCATACCGCGCGTCTCCGCGCCCTTTTGCTCCCCGTCACGCAGGATCCGTTCTGGGCAAGCTCGCAGTCCTGATGGTGACGGCGTTCGTGGACATGGTGGGGCTGCTCATCATCATCCCGCTGCTCCCCTTCTACGCGGTGAAGCTGGGGGGGAGCGGCTTCGCGGTGGGGCTGCTGGTCTCCGCCTACGCCTTCGCGCAGCTGATCAGCGCCCCGCTGTGGGGGAGGGTCTCCGACCGCTACGGGCGTCGCCCCGCCATCATGGTGAGCCTGGGCGCTTCGGCCATCGCCTACGTCGTCTTCGGGTACGCCGACGAGCTCTGGCTGCTCTTCCTTTCGCGGCTCGTCCAGGGCGCCGGAGGGGGGACCACCGGGGTGATCCAGGCGTACGTGACCGACGCTTCCCCCCCGGAGCAGCGCGCCCGCAGCCTCGGGTGGCTTTCCGCCGCGACCAGCGTGGGAGTGACGATCGGACCGGTCATCGGCTCGCTCAGCCAGGGGTGGGGGACCGCGGCCCCCGGTCTGGTGGCGGCGGGGCTCTGCGTCGCGAACATGGGGTTCGCGTGGAAGTTCCTGCGCGAGTCGCACGACATCCACGCCGCGCCGCTCCCCGGGGCGCGGGTGGTGCGCTCCCGCGAAGCGGTGTGGACGGTGTTCTCCCGGCCGGCGGAGCCGGCGCCGCGCCTGATCTGGATCTACGCCATCGCCATCGGAGCGTTTCAGGGGATGACGGCGGTGCTGGCGCTCTTTCTGGCACTCCGCTTCGACGTGACGGAGGCGACCATCGGCTTCGTCTTCATGTACACGGGGGCGCTCTCCGTGCTCGCGCGCGCGGGGCTGCTAGGGCCGCTGGTGGACCGTTGGGGTGAAGCCCGCCTGTCCCGCTTCGGCTCGGTCATGCTCGCCACGGGTCTCGCCGTGCTTCCCTTCACCCGGAACTGGGTTCCGCTGGGCGCGGCCCTCGCGCTGGTGCCGCTCGGCACCGCTTTCACCTTTCCCTGCGTGACCTCGCTCCTGTCCCGGGTGATCGGCAGCCACGAGCGTGGATTGTACATGGGGGTGCAACAGACCTTCGGCGGGGGGGCTCGCGTGCTCGCCCCCATCTGGGCGGGATGGGCCTGGGACCACCTGGGCGTGGGGGTTCCCTTCTGGACCGGCGCGGCGCTGGTGGCCGGCACCCTCCTCCTCGCGCGGGAGACGAATCCCCCCGCGGCCATTTGACGGGTCCGACGAATATGCCTATCCTGACCGACACGGCCGTCCGTTACGGCCGACTCCTTTTCCCGCGTTTCCGCCGAGGTGATCGATGCGCTCCCTTGCCGCTGTTCTGATGCTGGCCGGAATCACCGCGTGTGCCCCGGGCGCTCCCTCGTCCACGACCTCTTCCGGTCCGGCTCGCGTCATCCAGACCGGAGACGGCATGTACATCGACCTGGCCACGGAAAGCCGTGGCGCGGCGGTTCGCCTTGCGGCCTCGCCCGAGCAGGTCTGGGCGGCGCTCCCCGGTGCCTATTCCGAGCTTGGAATCGAGCCCGGGACCATCGATCCCCCCTCCTGGACCTTTGGCAACCGTCAGCTTCGGGCGAGCCGCCGCTTCGCGGGAGTCCCGATGGTCAGCCTGTTTCGCTGCGGGAACAGCGCGACGGGAGCCCCCGCCGCGAGCAGCTACCGAATCCGGATGTCGGTCCTCACCCGGCTGAGCCCCGTCGCTTCGGGAGGGACGGATGCGGTCACCAC
>JALZKG010000108.1 GCA_030859365.1 Gemmatimonadota bacterium | reverse complement strand
GGCCGGTGCCGGGGCCGCGCGCGACGGGGCGGTCGGAGCGGGGCGGAGGGCGGCGCAGCCGGACGCGGCGAGTCCGAGCGCCACGGTGAGGGTGCGGACGGACCGCGAGCGGAGGGAGCGTTGCTTCACCGGGAACCTCGGCGCAGGGGTGGGAGCGCGGACGGATCCTGCACAAGGTAGCGCGGCGCAGCTGCTTTGGCACCCGCGGCCCGCGTCCGCCGGATGGCCGGCACCGCTCACATCGCCTCCAGCTCGCGGGCCAGCTTGCGCGCCACGCTCGACCAGTCGTAGCGATCCCGCGCCAGGCGGAAGAGCACCTCCCGATGGCGCTCCCCCATCTCCAGCGCCTCCGGGACGTTGCGGACGATGTCCTCCACCGTTCGCTCCGGGTCGGCGTCCAGCTTCATCGCCTCCGCGCCGCCGGGGGGGAGGACCTCCGCGACGGAGTCGATGCTCGCGCGCATCCCGCCGAAGTAGGTGCCGAGCGGAAAGGCGCCGGAGGCCAGCGCCTCCAGGAACACCAGCGGCCCCGCCTCCTTCACCACCGAGGGGAAGACGGCCGCGTCGCAGCAGGGGAAGAGGAAGCGCAGCTCCCGGTGGGTCAGGTACCCCGTGAAGATCACCCGGTCCGGGCGCACGTGCTCGCGGGCCGCCGCGAAGTACGCGTCCAGCTCGCCGCGCTCCCGCAGGCGGTCGAGAAAGCGTGCCGCCTGGGTCAGCTCCTTCCCTCCGTCGGCCCCCTCCGGGTCTCCCTCCAGCGTCCGTCCCGTCGCCACGATCCGCTCGACCAGCTCCCGCTCCCCGTGCTGCAGCGCCCAGAGCAGCGCCTCCAGCGGCTCGCGCAGCGGTCCGTGCCCCACCACCAGGAGCCGCAGCTCCGGCTGACGTTGCAGCAGGAGCGGAAGGGCGATGAGCACCCCGTGGATCCCCTTGGTGGAGATCAGGCGGCCGACGAAGAGCAGGGTGCGGTCGCGCTGCCAATCCACCGCGGCCAGCCTGCCCTCCAGATCGGCGTCCGGCCGCTTGCCGTCGAACTCCCGTGCGGGGGCAAAGGCGGCGGTCAGCTCGGTCTCGTCCATGCCGCCGCGGAGGCGGGCGAGCATCGCTTCGGTCTGTGCGCCCGTCCTGCCGCGGGGCACCGACCGCAGCGCCTCGACCAGCAGGCGGATGTTGGCGGGACGCTCGCTCCGCGGGATGGGCTCGAACTGGCTCGTATCCACCCCGAGGTGCAGGTCGGAGAACTTCGCCTCCAGCCCCGGGACGCTGCCGAGCACCTCCATCACCCGCTCCCGCATCTCCTCCCCGTGGACGAACACCCGTCGCGCCGCGTCGAACGCACCCACGGCGCGGCGCAGGAAGCGCCGATCACGTTTGACCGCGAACTCCAGCGCACTGCCGTGCGGCATCACCGCGAACGGGATCCCCGCGGCTGCGGCGACCCGCTGCGCGACCACGGACATCAGGACGCTGTGGTTGGCGTGCAGGGCGGTGATCGCGTTCTCCTCCACCACCCGCCACAGCGCGCGGACGTTCCGCTCCAGGTACGCCTCGACCTCGGCCTCTGAGAGCTCGATCATCGGCGCCACGCGCGGAAACTCCTCGTAGCGGTCCCACACGTATACCGGGAGCAGATCGCCCAGGGTCGGCTTGTGCAGGATGCAGCGGCCGGGGTAGGGGCTCGTCTGCTCCAGGAACAGCTCGCAGCTTCCGTCCGGCCGGTAGCGCCGTGCCTCGGTGATGAAGGGGTAGCGCTCGGGGTGGTTCTCCTGCGCCATCAGGTGGACCGTCTCGCCCTGCCGGCAGAGCGATTCCGCGACCGAGCGCGTCCACAGGTTGCTCCCCGATCCTTCCAGGAGGTAGCCGTGCAGGATGCAGATCATAAGGGGGCTCCGGGTGGGGGGTGTCGACGCGTGGGGCTCGCAAGCTCCCGGCCACGGCCGCGCGACTTGCCACCCCGCGTTCGAAACGCCAAGATCCCCCTTCCCCCTGTTCGGCGCCACCCCGGAATCCGCCCATGAACGTTCGTCCACCGATCGCCGCCCTTCTCGTCACGCTTCTGGCCGGCGGGGTACTCGCCGGTCCGGCGGCGGCGCAGATGCAGGACCGCCGCAGCGTGGTACCCGCCACCGCCAAGAGCGACGCGGGCCTTTTCGACGTGCACCGCGTCGGCGACCGGCTCTTCTTCGAAATCCCCGACTCGGTGCTTGGCCGCGACATGGCGCTCCTGAGCCGCTACGCGAGCGCGCAGGAGGGGCTGGCGAACGGCGGCGACCGGATGGCACCCAACATGGTGGTGCGGTGGGAGCGGCGGGACGAGCGGGTCTTCCTGCGCGCCGTTTCCCACGCGACCACCGCGGACGAGGGATCCCCCCTGAAGCTGGCGGTGGAGAACTCCAACTTCCCGGTGGTCCTCCAGTCCTTTCCGGTGCGCGCGCGGGGGCGGGGCACGTCGGTGATCGACGCGACGGATCTGTACCTGGGGGACGTGCCGGCCTTTTCGCTCCCCCGCGCCGACCGGACGCGGCTCGGGGTGCGGAGCCACGACCGCGAGCGGAGCTGGCTGGAGTGGGCGCGGAGCTTTCCGATCAACGTCGAGGTCCGCGTGGTGCACAGCTACGCCGCGGACCAGCCGCCGTCGAACCCGCGGGGCGGCTCGCTTTCCTTCGAGGTGAACCACTCCATGGTGCTCCTCCCGAAGGAGCCGATGATGCCCCGCTTCTGGGACGAGCGGGTCGGCTACATCTCCATCTCCCGCACCGACTACTCCCGCGACTGGCAGGGGGTGCGCCCCCGGGAGTACATCGTGCGCTACCGCCTGGAGCCTTCGGACCCGGCCGCGTTCGCGCGCGGCGAGCTGGTGGAGCCGGTGAAACCGTGGGTCTGGTACATCGACCCGGCCACCCCGCCGGAGTGGATCCCCTACTTCAGGGCGGGGATCCTGGAGTGGAACGAGGCGTTCGAGGGGGCTGGCTTCAAGAACGCGCTGCAGGTCCGGGTGGCCCCCACCGAGGAGGAGGACCCGGAGTTCTCGCTGCTGGATGCCCGCTACTCGGTGCTCCGCTACGTCGCCAGCCCCACCCGCTCGGCGAACTCCGGCGGCGACGTGGTGGACCCCCGCTCCGGAGAGGTGATCCGCGCGCACACCAACATGTACCACGGGCTGATGGAGCGGCTGCGCTGGTGGCTCGTTTCCCAGGTGGCGACAGCGAACCCCACCTTCCGCACCAACCAGCTATCGCAGGTCGACATGGGGGAGGCGCTCCGCTACGTGGTTTCCCACGAGACCGCGCACTCGGTGGGGCTCCCGCATAACCAGCGTGCCAACTTCGTGTTTCCGATCGATTCCATCCGCAACCCCGACTTCGTGGCGCGCATGGGGCACTCCGCGTCCTCGGTGGGTCGCACCCGCTACAACTACGCGGCGCAGCCCGGCGACTCCGTTCCCCCGGAGCGGCGGATGGGGCTGTGGGATAAGTTCGCGGTGTTCTGGGGGTATCGTCCCATCCCCGAGGCCCGCACCCCGGAAGCGGAGTTGGCGACGCTGAACCGCTGGATCGTGGAGCGCTCGGACACGGCTTGGTACCGCTTCGCCTCGGCGCAGTTCGGGATGGACGTGGAGTGGGACCCGTACCGGATGACGGAGGGGATCTCCGACGACCCGGTGGAGGCGGCTGCGCTCGGCATGGCGAACCTCCGGACGGCCACCCGCGGTCTGATGGGGTGGGTGCTGAAGCCGGGGGAAGACTACTACGAGCTGGAAACGCACTACCTCCAGAACCTCACCCAGTGGAACCGCTACGCGGAGCACGCCGCCGCGGCCGTCGGCGGCTCGTGGACGCACCCCAAGCGCGTGGGGGAGGAAGGCGCCATCTACACCCCCATCGATCCGGCCTACCAGCGCAAGGCGATGCGCTTCCTGGACGAGCACGTCCTCCAGACGCCCACCTGGGCGCTGGACATGGAGATGCTGCGCCGGCTGGAGCACGCCGGCGCGGTGGAGCGGATCCGCGCGTACCAGGAGTTGGCGGTGCAGCGGCTGCTGAACCACGCGCGCCTGGCGCGGATGATCGAGCACGAGGCGTTTCTCGGCGACGCCACCTACCGCCCCGCCCAGATGCTGGACGACGCGCGGGAGATGGTGTGGCGGGAGATTCGCCAGGGGCGGCCGGTCGATACGTACCGGCGGAACCTGCAGCGTGCCTACCTGGAGCAGGCGCATCACCTGCTTCAGGAGGCGGAGTCGAAGTCCTGGACGCCGCCGGCCTCCGGCAACCTGCGGGTGAGCCGGGCCGACGACCCCCCGCTCAACGCGGACCTCCACATCGGGCAGTCCGACATCCGCCCGCTGATCCGCGACCAGCTCGTGCTGCTGGAGCGGGAGATCCGCTCGGCGCTGCGGAGCGGGGTGCGCGACCGGATGACCCGCATCCACCTGGAGGACAGTCTGGTGCGAATCGAGAACGCCCGGGAGGGTTGACCGCCCCCGGACGGCCGCTCACCCGGTGTTGCGCAGCCCGGCGGAGATGCCGTTGATGGTGGCGGCGAGCGCGTAATCCAGCTCGTCGCTCGCCTCCCCGGCGCGCTTGCGGCGCAGCAGGTCCACCTGGATCAGGCTGAGCGGATCCACGTAGGGGTTCCGCAGGCGGATGGAGCGCTCCAGCACCGGGTTCTCCTCCAGCAGGCGGGTCTGTCCCGTCACGCGCAGGATCATACGCCGCGTCCGCTCCCACTCTTCGCACACCATTCCCCAGACCCGCTCGCGCAACGCCGCGTCGGGGACGAGCTCGGCGTAGCGGCGGGCGATGGCGAGATCCGCCTTGGCCATCCCCATCTCCACGTTGCGGAGGAGGTCGTGGAAGAGCGGAAACCCGTGCATCATCTCCCGCAGCAGCACCGCCTCCTCCGGGTCGCGCTCCACGAAGCGCTCCAGCGCCCACCCCACCCCGAACCAGGCGGGGAGCACGTGCCGGCTCTGCATCCACCCGAACACCCAGGGGATGGCGCGCAGATCGTCCAGCCCGCGGCTTTCGCCGCGCCGCGACGGGCGGGAGCCGATGCGGGCGTGCTCCAGCTCCCCGACCGGGGTGGCCGTTTGGAAGTACGGGAGGATGTCGGGGTTATCCGCGATGCGTTCGCGGTAGAACTCCCACGCATCGGCGGAGAGCGTGTCCATCGCCCGCTCCCAGCGCGCCTCCTGTTCGGGCGCGGGCGCCTGAATGCCGGCCAGCGCGTCGAGGGCGGCGGCGACCATCAATTCCAGGTTGCGCTCGGCCAGCACCGGGTCGGAGTACTTCCAGTTGAGCACCTCGCCCTGCTCGGTGATGCGGATCGGGCCCTCGAACGCCCCCGCCGGCTGGGCGGTGATGGCGCGGTGCGTCGGCCCTCCACCGCGCCCCACGGTTCCCCCGCGGCCGTGAAAGAGCCGCAGCTCCACTCCGCACTCCCTTGCCACCCGGTGCAGCTCGCGGTGTGCCCGGAAGATCTCCCAGGTGCTGGTGAGCATCCCCCCGTCCTTGTTGGAGTCGGAGTAGCCCAGCATCACCTCCTGGCGCCGGCCCCACCCGTCGAGCAGCCGGGCGTAGTCGCCGCGCGTCCACAGCTCGCGGCAGACCTCGGGGCAGCGACGCAGGTCGTCGATGGATTCGAAGAGCGGCACCGGCATCACCCCAGGATCGCCCTCCCCGGCGGCCACCCGGATCCCGCTCGCCTCCATCAGCCGGACCAGCGTCAGCACGTCCTCCGCGGAGCGGGCGCCGCTGATCACGTACTGCTGGATGGCCTCCGCGGGGTAGCTCCGCTTCAGCTCCGCGACGGTGCGCAGCGTGTCGAGCAGGGCCAGGGTGTCCGCGGAGGGGGGCTCGGGAAGCCCCGCTCCGGCACCGGGGTTCCCGGGTCCGAACCATTCCTCCGCGGCACGCGCGTGCACCCGCGCGTGCTGGCGGATGTCGAGCGCGTGGAGGTGGAAGCCGAAGGTGTCCACCTGCCGCAGCAGCGGATCGAGGAGGAGGCGCGCCAGCCGTTCGCCCCGGTTCGCTTCCAGGCTGTCCCGGATGGTCCGCAGATCCTCCGCGAAGGCCGCCGCGTCGGGATAGGCGTGCGGGTGGGCGGGCTCGTCGCGCGCCGCCCGCAGCCGCCAGCCGAGATGGCCGAGAAAGCGCCGGTACGGCTCGGTCCGCGCGCGATCCTCCGGGCGCGGATCGAGCGAGGGGATGGAGGCGGCGTACCGCTCCAGCGCCCGCTCCAGCTCGGCAGCGACGCCGGTCTGCAGGGTTGAGGGGCTGAGGCGCTCGGTCAGCGCCTCCAGCGCGGCGACGTAGTGGTCGAGAACCGTTTCGCGCGCCATCCGCAGGGCCTCGCGCGTCACCTCGGGGGTCACGTACGGGTTGCCGTCCCGGTCGCCGCCGATCCACGAGCCGAAGCGGACCACCGTCGGCAGCTCCCGGGCGGGGATCGCGTCGCCGTGGCTGCGGCGGAGCGCCTCCGCCGCCTCGGTGTAGAGCGCCGGGACGGTGTCGACGAGGACACGGCGGTAATAGTCGAGCCCCATCTGGATCTCGTCGCGCACCGAGGGACGGCGTCGCCGCACCTCGTCGCTCTGCCAGAGCGCCGTGATCTCCGCGGCGATCGCCTCCTCCCACGCGGCGGCCTCCGCGTCCGGGAGAGGGAGGGTGTCGAGGCGGTCCAGCGCGTCCGCGATCCGGCTCCGCTTGAAGAGTACGGTGCGCCGCGCCACTTCTGTGGGGTGCGCGGTGAAGACGGGCACCACGCAGACGCGCCGCAGCCGCTCCAGGGTCGCGTCGCGATCGGCCCCCGCCTCGCGCAGGCGGAGCAGCGTGCCGCGCAGGGTGCCCGGTTGCGGCGGC